>NZ_LGCW01000004.1:0-72492 GCF_001279365.1 Streptomyces sp. NRRL F-5755
CACCACCCCCACCCCCAAGATCCTCTCCGGCTACCTCACCCCCCACACCGTGCGGCTCCATCTGACCGCCGACACCAAGGAAGCCGCGATCCGGGAGATGGCGGAGCTGGCGGCGCGTACCGGCAGGGTGGCGGATGTGGAGGAGCTGGTGCGGGTGGCGCTCGCGCGTGAGGCGCAGGGCACCACCGGCCTCGGCGAGGAGATCGCCATCCCGCACGCCAAGACGGACGCGGTGACCGCGCCGGTCGTCGGCTTCGCGCGTTCGGAGGAGGGCATCGACTGGGACTCGCTGGACGGTACGCGCGCCAGGCTGGTGTTCATGATCTCGGTGCCGGAGGCCGCCGCGGGCGACGAGCATCTGCGCATTCTGGCGCTGCTGTCGCGGAAGCTGATGGACGCGGACTTCCGGGCCCGGTTGCAGAGCGCGCCGGACGAGACGGCGGTCCTGCGGGTGCTGAGCGAGGTCGGCTGACCGAGCCGTACGACCAAGACCGTACGACCAAGACCGTACGACCAAGACCGAACGGCCGAAGCCGTACGAACGAGCGAGAGGGCCCCGCACCACACCAGGTGCGGGGCCCTCCCCCGTACAACAAGAGGCCCGGACAGGAGACAGGAGAGCGGGCTCCCGACGCTCCCCTCAGATCCCCCCAGGCGTCTTCGCCGGATCATCCCCCGCCGCAGCGGCCGACTCCCGGTAGATGTCCGGCTCCAGGTAGATCACGCGGGCGATCGGGACGGCCGCGCGGATGCGTTCCTCGGCGGCGTTGATGGCATCGGCGACCTCCTTCGCCGTGTCGTCGTGCTGGACCGCGATCTTGGCGGCGACGAGGAGTTCCTCCGGGCCGAGGTGGAGGGTGCGCATGTGGATGACGCGGGTGACGGTGTCGCCGTCGGCCACGGCCGCGCGGATCTTGGCGACCTGCTCGGGGCCCGCCGCCTCGCCGAGCAGCAGCGACTTGGTCTCGGCGGCGAGGACCAGGGCGATCAGGACGAGCAGGGCGCCGATGCACATGGTGCCGATGCCGTCCCAGACGCCGTTGCCGGTGGCGAGGGTGAGGCCGACGCCGCCGAGCGCGAGGACCAGGCCGACCAGGGCGCCGAAGTCCTCCAGGAGGACGACGGGGAGTTCGGGCGCCTTGGCGCGGCGCACGAACTGGGCCCAGCTCTGCTGCCCGCGCAGTTCGTTGGACTCCTTGATGGCCGTACGGAAGGAGAAGCCCTCGGCGATGATCGCGAAGACCAGGACGCCGACCGGCCAGTACCAGTGCTCCAGCTCGTGCGGGTCGTGGATCTTCTCGTAGCCCTCGTAGAGGGCGAAGACGCCGCCGATGGTGAACAGGACGATGGAGACGAGGAAGCCGTAGATGTAGCGCTCGCGGCCGTAGCCGAAGGGGTGTTCCTCGGTGGCGGCGCGCTTGGCCTTCTTGCCGCCGAGGAGCAGCAGCCCCTGGTTGCCGGAGTCGGCGATGGAGTGGACGCCTTCGGCCAGCATCGAGGACGATCCGCTGAAGGCGAAGGCCACGAACTTCGCCGCCGCGATGGCCAGGTTGGCGCCCAGCGCCGCGACGATCGCCTTGGTACCGCCTGATGCACTCATGGGTGGCGCGTTTCCCTTCCGTCGAACGGCCGCGGTGCGCAGCCTGTTCCGAGGCCGCTGCGTGGGCGGCTTTACGAACCCTTTAGGCGGGTCATTGTTGCAGCCCGCCCCGGCGGCCCTTCCTCAGGCCACCAGCGTTGCCCGGAAGACGGTGCCCTCTCCGGTGAGTTCCACGCGTTCCCCGGCCCGTACGAAGACCGATTCGCCCGGGGCGAGAGCCGCAGCGCCGTCCGTACCGGACCGCACCGTCACCTCGCCCGCCGTGCACAGCAGGATCTGCGGCGTGCGGTCGTCGAGCGGGTGGGGTGCGGTGCCAGGGGCCAGGACGAAGCGGGAGAGCCGGAATTCGTCGGTCGGGGTCCCGTAGACCTCCTCGCCCGACGCCGTGGCCTCCTCGGGGCGCAGTACCCCGGCGTCGCGGGGTTCGAAGCGGACCACGCGCAGCAGTTCCGGTACGTCGACGTGCTTGGGCGTCAGGCCGCAGCGCAGCACGTTGTCGGAGTTGGCCATCAGTTCCACGCCGAGGCCGCCGAGGTAGGCGTGCGGGATGCCGGCGCCGAGGAAGAGGGCTTCGCCGGGCTGGAGCCGTACGTGGTTGAGGAGCATGGCGGCGAGCACGCCGGGGTCGCCCGGGTAGTGGTGGGCGATGGCGGCGTAGGCGGCGCAGGCGTCGGCGTACGGGCCGTCCTCGGCGGCCAGGCGGCGGGCGGCGGCCGCGGCCTGTTCGACGGTTTCGGCCGTCTCGGCGTGGTCGGCGCTCAGTACGGCGGTGAGTACCTCGCGCAGCGCGGCGTCCGCCGGGGCGGCGCGCAGGATGTCGGCGTACGGCTTGAGGGCGCCCACGCCGAGCGCTTCGAGGAGGGCGGCGGTTTCGGCCGGGTGGCGGAAGCCGCAGAGCCCTTCGAAGGGGGTGAGGGCGCAGATCAGTTCGGGCTTGTGGTTGGCGTCCTTGTAGTTGCGGTGCGGGGCGTCGAGGGGGACGCCGCGCCGTTCCTCGTCGGCGTAGCCCTCCTTGGCCTGGTCGAGGTCGGGGTGGACCTGGAGGGAGAGCGGGGAGCCGGCGGCGAGCAGCTTGAGCAGGAAGGGCAGCCGGGGGCCGAAGGCGCGGACGGCGTCGGGGCCGAGTTCGCGTTCCGGGTCGGCGGCTATGACGTCGGCCAGCGACACCGGGCCGGCGCCGCGGTCGGTGCGGGAGGGGGCGCCGGGGTGGGCGCCCATCCACATCTCGGCCTGCGGTTCGCCGGTGGGTTCGGTGCCGAGGAGTTCCGGGATGGCGGTGGTCGAGCCCCAGGCGTAGGGGCGCACGGTGTTCGTGAGGCGATCCATGGTGGCGGGGTTCCTGACTTCTCGTGCGGGCTGCTCGCGTGTGTCGAACCGTACGGGGCGGGCGGGACGTTCCTGCTGGACAGGCCACGCCCACTGAGCAGGCTGTACCGACCGGACGGGGCACGCCCCACCGAACGGGCCGTGCCCTGGCCGCTCGGGCTCGTGGGCGGCTCGGGCTCGTGGGTGGCTCGGGCTCACCCGCCCACGGTCATGATCCCCCGGTCCCGGCGAGCCCCAGGTAAACGGCGGCGAAATCCGTGACGGCGAGGAGTTCGGCGGCCTTCTCCAGGTCGCTGCCGTCGTCCGGTTCCAGTTCGCTGACCGGTGTGTCGTGCTCCAGCACCAGGTCGCGGGCGGCGGGCGCAGCGGAGAGCGGGCCGGGCGGCTCCTCGCGCAGCAGGACGACGCGGGCGTGCAGGGCGGTGGGCTGGTCGACGCGGTCGCGGAAGAAGTCGTCCGGGTCGGCGCCGGCCGCGAACGGCCCGGCGAGCAGCGCGCCGTGCGTGGTCATCGTCTCGGGCAGTTCGCCGGCGAGCGCGGGCCGGCCGGCGAGTCCGGCCAGTACGGTCGCGAAGTGCCGGCCGACGGCCCCGGCGACGAGACCTTCGGTCCAGATCAGCGGCAGCGCGTCGGCGAGTTCGGCGGCGAGCGTCTTGGCGGGGTTGGAGTACGTACCGACGGCCGGGCCGCAGCGTTCGGCGACCTGGTCGAGGCGGTCGGCGAGCTGGGCGAGCGCTTCGGGCGTGGCGCTGAGCAGGCCGATCCGGTCGGCGAGCGCGAGCAGCGGGGTGAGCAGCGACCAGAGGGTGCCGGGGGCGGCGGGCGGCGCGCCCTCCCCGTCGAACTCGGCGTCGTACGGGGTGGTGGCCAGTGGGACGGTCAGGCCACGGGCCTGGACGACGGCGTCGGCGAGCGGGCCGCCGGCGGGGCTGACGGCGACGATCGAGCAGCCGCGGCGGTATGCCTGCTCGACCAGCTGCGCCAGGGCCGGGTCGGTGCCGTCCGGGGCGGTGATCAGCAGCAGGTCCAGGGGCCCGGACCAGCCGGGCAGGGTCCAGCGGAGCGCGCCGGTGCGGGCCGCGACGCCGGTGGGCCGGATGAGGGTGACCGGGCAGTTGCCGCCGCCGAGGGCGCCGAAGAGGTCGGCGACGCAGGCGGCGGCCGGTCCCGGGCCCGCCACGAGGACGGTGCGGGGCCGGCCGTCGGGCCGCAGGTCGGTGATGCCGGACTCGGCGGCGTTGCGGGCCGCCGTGCGGACCCGGGCCCCGGATTCGGCGACGCCGCGCAGCAGTCCGTGGCGGTCGGCGCCGGCCAGCGCTTCGGGTGCGTCCAGGAGGGACTCGTCGAGCATGGTGTGCGCTGCCTCCGATCGCCGGTACGGGCGGGGTGGGGTCCGGAACGGCTCCGGCGCCCGGGTCAGGCGGGGCGCCGTGCCTCGTCCACCAGGAGTACGGGAATGCCGTCGCGGACGGGGTAGGCGAGGCCGCATGCGGTGCCGGTGCACCGCAGCTCGGCCGGGTCGGCGTCCGACCGGTCCGCCAGCGGGGCGTGGCACGCCGGGCAGGCGAGGATCTCGATCAGGCTGGCGTCGACCGGCATGGGGGCTTCTCCTTCGGCGTGAATACGGCACTTGCCAGCGTACCGCCGGGGCGGGGCGGGGACGCGGCGCAGGTGGGGCCGGTGGCCGGACATGTCCGGCCACCGGCCCGTCGTCAAACGTTCAAGGACGTTCAGGAGCATCCGGGAACGTTCAGGGACGGCCGGAACCGTCCAGGACCGTGCTTCAGCCCCGTACGATCCCCAGCACCTCGTCCCGCACCCGCTCGACCGTCTCCCGGTCCCGGGCCTCGACGTTCAGGCGGAGCAGCGGCTCGGTGTTGGAGGGGCGCAGGTTGAACCACCAGTCGGCGGTGGTGACCGTCAGGCCGTCCAGTTCGTCGAGTTCAGTGCCCTCGCGGCCCTCGTAGGCGGCCCGGACGGCGGCGAGGCGGCCCGTCTGGTCGTCGACGGTGCTGTTGATCTCGCCGGAGGCGGCGTACCGGTCGTACTGGGCGACCAGCTGGGACAACGGGCCGTCCTGGCCGCCGAGCGCCGCCAGGACGTGGAGGGCGGCGAGCATGCCGGTGTCGGCGTTCCAGAAGTCGCGGAAGTAGTAGTGCGCGGAGTGCTCGCCGCCGAAGATGGCGCCGGTCCGGGCCATCTCGCCCTTGATGAAGGAGTGGCCGACGCGGGTGCGGACGGGGGTGCCGCCGCACTCCTTGACGACCTCCGGCACGGACCAGGAGGTGATGCAGTTGTGGATGACGGTGCCGGCCGGGTGCTTGGCCAGTTCGCGGGCGGCGACCAGGGCGGTGATCGCGGAAGGGGAGACCGGTTCGCCGTCGCCGTCCACGACGAAGCAGCGGTCGGCGTCGCCGTCGAAGGCCAGGCCGATGTCGGCGCCGGTCTCGCGGACGCGGGCCTGGAGGTCGGTGATGTTCTTGGGGTCGAGCGGGTTGGCCTCGTGGTTGGGGAAGGTGCCGTCCAGCTCGAAGTAGAGGGCGTCCAGTTCGATCGGGAGCCCTTCGAAGACGGTGGGGACGGTGTGGCCGCCCATGCCGTTGCCGGCGTCCACCACGACCTTCAGGGGGCGGATGCCGGTCAGGTCCACCAGGCCGCGCAGGTGGTCGGCGTAGTCGCCGAGGACGTCGCGCTGGGTGATGGTGCCGGGCCGGTCCGCGGGCTGCGGGCCCTCCCCGTCGCGCCACTGCTCGACCAGCGCGCGGATCTCGGCGAGGCCGGTGTCCTGGCCGACCGGCGCCGCGCCCGCGCGGCACATCTTGATGCCGTTGTACTGGGCGGGGTTGTGCGAGGCGGTGAACATGGCGCCGGGCAGGTCCAGCGCGCCGCTGGCGTAGTACAGCTGGTCGGTCGAGCAGAGCCCGATCTCGGTCACGTCTGTGCCGCGCGCCACGGCGCCGCGGGCGAAGGCCCGGGACAGGCCGGGCGAGGAGGGCCGCATGTCGTGCCCGGTCACGATCGCGGCCGCTCCGGTCACCTGGGCGAAGGCCGCCCCGAACAGCTCGGCCAGCGTCTCGTCCCACTGGTCGGGGACCACACCGCGCACGTCGTACGCCTTCACGATCTGCGACAGATCAGTCACAGCCAGCCCTCCTGATGTCATGACGGGGTCCCAAACCTACCCGTACGCGACCGACGGGAGGCCGGAGCGTACGGAGCCCGTACGCACATCCGCGTGTGCCCACGCCCCTACGGCAGCATCCACCCCAGCACGTCCGTGCTCTGTCCCACCACGATCAGGCACATCACCAGCAAAAGTCCCAGACTCCACGGCAGCACCCTGCGCAGCAGATCGCCCTCGCGGCCGGCCAGGCCGACCGCGGCACAGGCGATCGCCAGGTTCTGCGGGGAGATCATCTTGCCGAGGACGCCGCCGGAGCTGTTGGCCGCGGCGAGCAGGACGGGCGAGAGGCCGGACTGCCGGGCCGCGGTGACCTGGAGGGCGCCGAAGAGGGCGTTGGCGGAGGTGTCGGAGCCGGTGACGGCGACGCCGAACCAGCCGAGCACGGGCGAGAGGAAGGCCAGTCCGGCGCCCGCGGCGGCGACGAAGTGGCCGATGGTGGCGGCCTGTCCGGAGAGGTTCATGACGTAGGCGAGGGCCAGGACGGCGGTGACGGTGAGGATCGCCAGGCGCAGTTCGCTCACGGTCGCGGCCCATTCCCGTACGGCGGTGGCGGCCCGTACGCCCAGGACGGGGACGCTCAGCGCGCCGGCCAGCAGCACCAGCGTGCCGCCGGTGGCGAGCAGCGGCAGGGCGAAGGTGTTGCCGGCGACCGGCGTGCCGTCCGGGCCCACGACGTCCAGGAAGGGCCAGTCGAAGGTGCGGGTGGCCCGCGCGAGGAGGTCCTTGACGGGCGGGAGCTGGGCGAGGGAGAAGACGGCGACGATGAGGACGTACGGGGCGTAGGCGCGTACGACGTCGGCGCGGGAGTCGCGGACGTCCAGGTCGGCGCTGCGGGCGCCGGTCAGCACGGCGGCCCGTACCGGTTCGGCGGCGGGCCTGCGGGCGCCGGGTACGGCGACCAGCGCGGCGGCTCCGGCGAGGGCGGCGCCGATGTCGGCGAGCTGCGCGGAGACGTAGTTGGCCGCCGCGAACTGCACGGCGGCGAAGGCCAGTCCGCAGGCCAGCGCGGGCACCCAGGTCTCGCGCAGACCGCGCCGCCCGTCGACCAGGAACACCAGCAGCAGCGGTACGACGAGGGCGAGCAGCGGGGTCTGGCGGCCGACGACCGGGGCGACGGCGTCCAGCGGCAGGCCGGTGACCTGGGCGAGCGTGACCACGGGCGTGCCCATGGCGCCGAAGGCGACCGGCGCGGTGTTGGCGACGAGCGCGACGACGGCGGCCCGTACCGGCGCGAAGCCGAGCGCGACCAGCATCACCGCGCTGATCGCGACGGGCGCCCCGAACCCGGCGAGCGCTTCGAGCAGCGCGCCGAAGCAGAACGCGATGACCAGGGCCTGGACGCGGGGGTCGGCGGAGAGGCCGGAGAAGGAGCGGCGCAGGACGTCGAAGTGCCGGGTGCGGACCGTCATCCGGTATATCCAGAGGGCGTTGACGACGATCCACAGGATGGGGAAAAGACCGAAGAGCGCGCCCTGCGCGGCGGCGGACAGCGCCTGCCCGGCGGGCATGCCGTAGCCGAGGCAGGCGGTGGCGAGGGCGACGGCGAGGCCGGTGAGCCCGGCGCGGTGGGCCCGCATCCGTACGGCGCCGAGCAGGACGAGGACGGTGACCAGCGGCAGGGCCGCGACGAGCGCGGACAGGGCGAGCGAACCGGCTACGGGCTCCAGCGGCTGTACGAACACTCGGCCTCCCGGGCCTCCCGGTGGACAGATCGGACAGCTCCCCCGCCGTTTCCGGCATGCGGAAGCGGATCACCCGGGAGTGGAGGCATGGTGGTGTCCGCGCCGAGGCGGCGTCAATGCCGCGTACGGAAGTGCCGACGTGCGAAAGAGGCTGAAGTGCCGGAGTGCGGGCGGGCCGTGGCCGCCCGCGGGCCGACGGCGGTCCGCAAAAATCCGGTGACCGTCCCCGGGAATCCGGCGTCCGTCCTCAGGAGTCCGGCGACCGCAGCACCCGCAGATGCCCCCGGCGGGCGACCTCCATCGGATGCGCGTCACGGCCGTTGGGCCCGGAGACCTGTGGTCCGTTGCCGCCGCCCGCGGCGCGCTCCTGCGGGCGGGCGGCCTCGCGCACCGCGTTGGCGAGCGCTTCGAGGTCGTCGCCGCTGGGGCGGGCCGGTCCGGCGTCGGTGGCCAGGCGCACGACCTCCCAGCCGCGCGGCGCGGTCAGCCGCTCGGAGTGCTCGGCGCACAGGTCGTAGCAGTGGGGCTCGGCGTAGGTGGCGAGCGGTCCGAGCACGGCGGTCGAATCCGCGTAGACGTACGTCAGCGTTGCGACGGCGGGGCGGCCGCACGCAGTGCGCGAACAGCGACGTACAGGGCTCACGACGTTGGACGGTACCGCACTCTTGAGCGGGCCGCGATGACTCTCCACGACCTCACCCGACCGTGTCGTCCTGGTTCGTCCGGTGCGCCTGACCTGCGGGCGTCAGGCCCGGCCCACGGGGGAAGCACTGCGCCGGACGGCGCAGGGGGTCAAATCCCGTCACGACTGTGTGCATTTCGTGTCATTCCTCATGCTGTTCACGGTCCGGCGCATAGTCGCGAACGGACGCAACGAGCCTATGACCGGTCACTCGCCGACATGGCACCGGATCCGCCGCTCTCCCGCGCCGCCCGCCCCCGGACGGTTACGCTCGGTTCTGATGGACAACCCCGTACCCCCTCCGGCCGACGCCGGGGGGACCCCTGCCCCGGCCGGCACCGGCGGGACCACCGCGCCGGGCGGCGCCGGGCGAAGCCCCGCACCGGCGGAGCCGCGCCCGCGCCGCCGCGACCGCCACGGCCGCGGCATGCGCGGCCCGGTCGCGCCGCCCCAGGTACCGCTCTCCGTGAGCCGCGCGGACGCCTTCGTCGACCTGGTCTACGACTCACGGGACCGGCTGGAGCGGCGCTGGCCCCAGCTGGCGGACGTCGACTTCCTGGTGGTCGAGGTGCCGGGGTTCGGGCCCGACGGGGCCGCCGGGCTGCCGGACGACGAGGAGACGGTGCCGCTGGGCCGGCTGCTGCCCGCCGACGGCGACCGGCGGGACCAGGTGCTCGTCTACCGCCGCCCGGTCGAGATCCGTACGAAGAACCGCGACGAGCGGGCGCTCCTGGTCCACGAGGTCGTCGTCGAGCAGGTCGCCGAGCTGCTCGGCCTGGCACCGGAGTCGGTGGACCCGCGGTACGGCCAGGACTGAGACCGGGCGGGCGCTAGGCCCTGTCGTCAAATTCCCGCCTGCCGCGCGACGCCTGGCACGCACGCTCGCCGCGTTGTCGGGTTCTTCCCGGTACACCCAGTACCGGGAAGACCCTCCGCCTTGCGATCGCACGCACCAGACGCCGCGCGGCCCGCCCTACGGGCGAACGACGGGAATTTGACCCCCCGTCCTCACTTCGTCAGCAGCGAAAGGTCCTCCCCCGCCGTCGGCACCACGACCGTCCCCCGGTCGTCCGGCAGCGTCTGCACGGTGAAGGCCGGGAGGCCGCCCTGCGGCAGGGCCAGGGTGCGGGCCGCGTGGACCGGGCCGCTGCCCGCCTCCGGGGTGACGGTCAGCGCGTAGGAGCCCTTGAGGCCCTGCGGGCGCGGCGGCTCGACGGCGAGGGTGCTGCCGCCCTTGACCGTGTACGTCTTGGAGACCGGCGTACCGCCCCCGCTGCCCGCCGACGCGGTGACCGTGACCTTGGCGTCCTTGCCCTTCTCCGGCGCCACCAGGGACAGCGTGCTGCCCTTGTCCCGGTTGTCGGCGGCGGTGGCCCGCTCGCCGACCGGCCGCGTCGCCGGGATGAAGGCCATCTCCTGCTTGTCGCCCTTGCCGCGGGTGACCCGGAGGGCCGCGGTGACCGGTGCCGTGGAGCCGTCCGCCGGGGTGAGGACGAGCGAGCCCGCCTCGCCCTTGGTGAGGTCCTTCAGGTCGGCGGTCGTGGTCATGCCGCTCTTGACGTGCAGGGTCTCCAGTCCGGCCGGGGTGATCAGGCCGTTCGGGGTGGCCAGCTGCACCTTCAGGTCGGCGTCCGCCTTGCCGGGGGCGACGGCGACGAGATGGACGGAGGTGGCGTCGGCCGGGATGCCGGGCAGCACCAGGCCGGGCGCAGGGTCGGCCGCCGCGGGCAGCCAGTCGCCGCCGAGCTTGGCGTCGGCGGCCTGGACGGAGGCGCCGACCCGGCCCTCGCGCGCGGTCACGTGCAGCGCCGCGTCCTGGGTGGGCGTGCCGGTCAGCGTGGAGAGCAGCACCGGCACGGTGGCGTGCGGCGGGACGCTGATGTTCTCGCCGGAGGCGGACTGTATCGGGCCGTCCTTGCCGCGCAGGTCCAGATCGACGACGGCCGGGGTGTTGTCGGGATTGGTGAGGTGGACGTAGTCCTGGCGGTCCTTGGCGGTGCTCACGCCGGGGAACCAGAAGTCGGTGTCGGGTGCAGCGCAGGACAGGCCGAGCAGGCCGCGCCCGTTGCCGGCCGCGACGCTGGTGGTCTGCTGGACGGTCCAGCCGGGCGCGAGGGCGCCGTCGGCGGCCCCGACGAGGGCGGGCGCGTCCGCGCGGTCCGTGGTCGCGGTGACCGGCGTGCCGGGCTGCTTCAGGGGCGCGACGGGCTGGGCGTCCGGCTGCGCGCCCTGCCCGCCGTCCTTGCCCTTGCCGTCCTGCGGCGGCTTCCCCTTGCCGTCCTGCTGCTTGCCGGGCTGCGCCGGCAGCAGTCCGGCGGTGCCCTGGGCGCCCGCCTTGCCGCCCGTCCCCTTGGGCGTGAAGGCGGTGTACGCGGTGTCGCCGACCTCCGAGGAGGTGGGCGGCGGGCACAGCAGGGCGGACCGCTCGACGGGCAGCCGGGTGCCGCCCTTGGCCGCGCTGTCCCGTGGCGCGTCCGGGGCGGCGACGGCGGCGACGCCGGTGACCGCGCCGAGCGCCGCGGCCGCGCCGATCAGGGTCATGATGGTGCGCTTCACTGCTGGTCGCTCCCGTCGCGGCGGGGCTCGGGGTAGGAGCCGGGGTACGTCGTGCCGTCGCCGTAGGGCTGCTGGTGCGGCGGCTGCTGGGGCTGCTGGCCGTAGTGGTACGGGTCGTAGGCGCCGGGCTGGTACGGGCCGACGGCCTGGTCCGGGTCCGGCGGGTAGGGGGCGGTGCCCGGGTACGGATGGGCGTACTGGCCCTGGTCCTGCCCGTACGGCGGGGCGTCCTGGCCCTGCCCGTACGGCGGCTGCTGGGCGCCCTGGTACGGGTCGCCCGCCTCGTAGGGCTGCTCCTGCCCGTATCCGGGCTGCTGTCCGTAGCCCTGCGGGTCGTAGCCCTGCCCCGGGTCGAAGACCTGCTGCTGCGGGACGGCCGCGTACGGGTCGGCGGTCTGGCCGGCCATCGGGTCGGGGTGCTCGGCGCCCGCGGGCGCCATCGGGTCGGGTGCCGGCTCGCCGCCGGTGCGCGGCGCCGGGACGCCCGCTTCCGCGCCTTCGGGGGCGCCGGCGGCCTGCGCCGCGCGCAGCCGCCGGGCCCGGCGGCCCTCGCCCGCGGCGGCCTGCGCGGCCATCGCGGCCACGCCGTCCTCGGGCAGGTCGTCGTCGATCTCCCGGCGGCGGCCCGGCAGCGCGAGCACCACCAGGACGACGGCGAGCAGGCCCTGGGCCCACAGCCACAGGGTGTGGCCCATGGGGTCGTCGTATGTGAGGTCCAGGCGCCCGCCGGTCGCGGGCAGCTCGAAGCCCTGCGCCCAGCCGTCGGCCTTGACCGGCTTGAGCGCCTTGCCGTCGAGGGTGGCCTGCCAGCCCGCGTCGGCGGCGTCGGCGAGGCGCAGCACCCGGCCGTCGGGGCCGTTGGGCAGGTCGGTGTGGGCCTCGACCGGTCCGGCGGCGACCGGGACCGGCGCGGCGGCGCGGCCCGCGCGGGTGCCGTCCTTGGTCTCCGACGGCACGATCGTGACGCGTGCGACCCGCTGGTCCACGCGCCACAGGGCGCTGCCGTCCTCCTGGCTGAGCCGGGTCAGGCCGGGTGTGGCGTCCAGGACGCGGCCCATCTCGCGGGGCGCGCCGTCGCGGACCAGGACGTAGCGGATCGCGTAGCCGCCGAGCTGGTTGGTCTGGTCGGCGCCGGAGCCGGCCACCAGGTTGGCGACGATGCCGCCGAGCCGCTTGTCCTCGCCGGTCTCCGCGGCGATGTCGGCGTCCCCGAGGCGCGCGCCGGAGCCGCGTACCAGGGTGTACGCGACATGTCCGGCGTCGCCGTCGAGGACGAGGGTGCGGGCCCGGTCGACGGAGCCGGAGTCCTCGGCGACGAACGCGGGGACCTGGACGGCGGCGCGGCGCTCCAGCGGCCCGGCCGCGCCGGTGATCATCCAGCCAGCCGCCGCGTACAGCGGGGCGATCAGCGCGGACAGTGCGATCAGCACGGCGACCGGCTGCTTCCAGCCGAAGCCGAGGGTCTCCATACGGGCGCGGATGCCCTCGGCGCCGACGGCGGCGGCGCACAGCAGCGCCAGCCCGTAGACGAGGACGGCGGGCCCGGCCCACGCGGAGCGGTTGGCCAGGACGGCGAGGAGCAGGCCGGTCACGGCGACGGCCCAGGCCGTACGGACCGCGAACTGCCGGTCGGCGCGCAGGGTGGCGGCCAGCGCGGCCAGCACGATGCCCAGGAGCAGCACCCCGCCGGCGGCCTTCGGCCCGCCGGGGCTGATGCCGACCAGGTCCAGGACGGAGGCCGGTCCGGCGCCCAGGTCCAGTCCGGCTTCGCGGAAGAAGCGGGCGGGGTGGGTGAGCAGGGACAGCGACCAGGGCGCGAGGACGATCAGCGGGGTGACCGCGACGGCGAGGAAGCGCAGCGCGTACGGCAGGAGCAGGCCGCGGTTGCCGTCGAAGGCGCGCAGCACCAGCAGGCCGAGGCCCAGGGCCACGGCGGCGGGCCAGACGACCGGGGTGAAGGCGGTGGTGAAGGTGAGCAGCAGCGCGTACGCCCAGGCGGCGCGCCAGCTGGGCCGGGTGCCGGGGTTCAGCCGCAGCCCGCCTGCGGCGACGGCGGCGCGGGCCATCGGCGGCAGCAGGACGGCCAGGACGGCGGTGCCGATGCGGCCGCCGGCGAGGGCGCCGGTGGCGGCGGGCAGGAAGGCGTAGACGACGCTGCCCCAGGCGCGCAGCAGGCGGGAGGTGACCAGCGGCCGGGAGGCGAAGTAGGCGCTCAGTCCGGCGAGCGGTACGGAGCACACCAGCAGCACGGTCATCGCCAGGCCGGTGTTGCCGAGGAAGAAGGTGGCCGCCAGGGCGAGGATGGCGAGATAGGGGGGTGCGGCGGCGGTGCTGCCGGTGCCGGTGGCGTGCCAGCCGTCGAGGTAGCTCGACCAGAGGTCGCCGAGGCTGTCCGGGGCGGGCAGCAGGGCGCCGCCGGTGAGGGCGCCGGAGCCGAGCAGGGAGCGGCACGCGACGAGGGAGACGACGAGCAGGACGAGGAAGAGCACCGGGGCGGGCCGGCGGGCGATCCGCTTGAGCCGGGCGAACTGCTCGATCTCCAGGTAGTCGGCGTCGTCGCCGCCCGGCCCGGACTCGACGGCGCCGTGCCGTCCGGCGGAGGCCGCTTCGGGCGCCGAGCGGCCGGCGAGGTTGCCGGCGACCTGTTCGACGGTGGCCCGCACGGTCGCGCCGGGCGGCGGGAAGAGGGGCCGCAGTTCGCTCGCTTCGACGGCGGGCCGGCCGCGTTTCCTGCGCGCGGCGAGGATCGTGCCGGGGCGCAGCAGGGTGCCGAAGAGTCCGGCGAGCTCGTCGAGGGCCTGACCGGGGACCTTGCCGACGAGGTAGGCGAGGACGCGCAGCAGGGTGCCGAGGACGATGCGCAGGGCGACGTACGGCAGCAGGACGCCGCGCGTGTTGGCGAGGAGGGTGTAGACGGCGCCCGCCTTGTCGACCCGGTGGGGGCCGGCGACGGAGCGGCCGACGCAGTCGATGGGGCGGCGTTCGCGGGCGGACGCCTCGGCGTGCCGCAGAACCGCGTCGGGGGCGACGAGGACCTGGTGGCCGGCGGCCTGGGCGCGCCAGCACAGGTCGACGTCGTCGCGCATCAGGGGCAGTCGGCGGTCGAAGCCGCCCAACTGCTCGTACACGTCGCGCCGGATGAGCATGCCCGCGGTGGAGACGGACAGCACCGGGCGGACCTGGTCGTGCTGGCCCTGGTCCTGTTCACGGCGGTCCAGGCCGGTCCAACGGCGGCCGCTGCGGGCGATGCTGACGCCTGCTTCGAGGAGCTGGCGGCGGTCGTACCAGCTGCGCAGCTTCGGGCCGACGATCGCGGTGGAGGGGCTGGCGTCGGCGACCCGCAGCAGTTCGGCGAGGGCGCCGGGTTCGGGCGCGCAGTCGTCGTGCAGCAGCCACAGCCACTGGACGGGCTCGCCGTGCGGCAGTTCCGGCAGGTCGTAGGCGTCGTCGCGCCAGGTGCGGCTGACCGGGTCCCAGCCGCTGGGGCGTTGCAGGTACGGGAGGTCGTCGGGGCCGAGGACGGGGGCGGCGCGTACGGCCTCGTCGACGGCGGTGCCGAAGCCGGAGCGGCGGGCGAGGTGGAGCACCCGGTCGTCGCCGAGGGCTTCGCCGAGCAGCCGGGCGGAGCCGTCCGCGCTGCCGGTGTCGGCGCCGACGACCTGCTGCGGCGGGCGTTCCTGGCCGAGCAGCCCGGCCAGCGCGTCGGGCAGCCAGCGTTCGCCGTCGTGCGAGACGAGCACGGCGGTGACGACGTGCCGGGGGAACTCTGGGGTGCCGTCGTGGTACTGGGCGGCGGCTTGCGCGGCCTGGGCGGCCGGCTGACTGTGCAGGGACATCGAGGTAGGGGCCCTCCCCGGGGGTCTCGGGGTCCTCCCCCGGCATAGCGCTCGCTGTGGACTGCGACGGACGGCGACGCGGTGCGGGCGACGGCACGTCCCGTGGCCGGGTTGCCCGTCTGGGCGTCGGTGCGCCTCGGACGCGGCCCCACACTAATGGTTCCGGGCGGCGGGTCCGTCGGCCGCGTACACAGGCGTCCGCCTCCGGCGCGTGGGAGCCGGAGGCGGACCGTTGTCTATGGAGAGATTTGGGGGAGTTGGGGAGGTGCTGTGACCCGGTGGCCGGGCCGTGCGGCCGGACGTCAGACCGCTGCCTTCTTGAGCCGGCGCCGCTCGCGCTCGGACAGTCCGCCCCAGATACCGAAGCGTTCGTCGTTGGCGAGGGCATATTCGAGGCATTCGGAGCGGACCTCACACGCGAGGCAGACCTTCTTGGCCTCGCGGGTGGAGCCACCCTTCTCCGGGAAGAAGGATTCGGGGTCGGTCTGGGCGCACAGCGCGCGCTCCTGCCAGCCGAGCTCCTCGTCCGCCTCTTCGACCAGCAATTCCTGGAACAGCTCGGTCATGTGCGCCCCTCGTCTGTCTTTGCGTCCCCGTGATGCAGCCGTTACCGATGACGGCTGAACGACACGAGTGAAATTACAAGTGTGCCGATCCGGGCCAGTCAAGCCGAGATCTGCTATTGGGCCCCTTATTCACTCTGCGGAACCAAGCCTATGCAGAAAGTGTTCAAATCGGCAAAAAACAGGACACTTCCTCAGCCGTATCACCCGTAACTTCCTTCTCACTCCCAAGGACGCGACGGGCACCGCAGCCGTTGCACCTCGCGTACCGAAGCGGGCCGGATCACATTCAGGTCACGAGAGCGCAACGGCGCGCAGGGGCGCGCGGATGTCGGCCGTCTGCTCCGAACCTCGTTTGCACAAACCTTTCGCCGGGCGCAGCAACCGGATGAGGTGAAACATCTCGCCCAAACCCGGCATCCGGTTGACACGGCGCCGAGTACCCGGTCTCCTTACATGCATGCCAGCGATTCCTGCGCTCCGCCTGACCCGTGCCTACGGGTCCCGCTGCGCTGCCCAGGCCCGCTGTCGCTGTTCCAGCTGTTGACGCCACCGAGCTCCAGCTTTCTTCCCCGCAGCACCCCGCCGCACGGCTCCCGTGCCCGCCGCCCGCACCCCGCGCGCGGCCGAGCACCGCTTTCGCGTCATCCGATCCGCGCCACCTGAGCACCTTGCCGAGGAATCCCCGTTCATGAACAGCGACGTCCAGATCGCCGGCGACCCGCTCGCCATTCCGCATCTGCTCCCGCCCGTCCCCGCCCACCCGGCCACCGTCGCCGGCTTCGCCGGGCTCGCCCGCGACATCGCCGCCGACCGCGCCGCCTGGGCCCCGCTGGTGCGCTACGACGCCACCACCCGCTGGTACCACCGGCTCCGCACAGGGCCGGGCTACGAGATCTGGCTCCTCAGCTGGCTGCCCGGCCAGGGCAGCGGGCGCCACGACCACGGCCCCTCCTCCGGCGTACTGACCGTGCTGGAGGGCGAGTTGAGCGAGCGCACCACGTCCGGGCACCGCGCCCTGACGGCGGGCGCGCAGCGCGTCTTCGCGCCCGGCTACGTCCACGAGGTCGTCAACGACACACTGGCACCGGCCGTCAGCCTCCACGTGTACTTCCCAGGACTGACCGAGATGCCCATGCACAGCGCGCGCTGCGCGGCGGGCGCCTCCCACGAGCACGTCGCGCCCTAAGAGCCTGTGTCTATCCCCCGGCCGGGCGCACGCCGCCTGGCACGCACGCTCGCGGTGTTGCCGAAACGCCCGCGTAGCTCCGCTACGAGGGCCTTCCGGCGCCTTGCGATCGCACGCACCAGACGACGTACGCTTATCCGACCGGGGGATAGACACAGGCTCTGACATGCTGGCCCCATGCGCATTGTGGTTCTCGCCGGCGGCATCGGCGGCGCCCGCTTCCTGCGGGGTCTGAAAGCAGCGGCGCCGGACGCCGACATCACGGTCATCGGCAACACCGGTGACGACATCCACCTGTTCGGGCTGAAGGTCTGCCCGGACCTCGACACCGTGATGTACACGCTCGGCGGCGGCATCAACGAGGAGCAGGGCTGGGGCCGGGCCGACGAGACGTTCCGGGTCAAGGAGGAGCTGGCGGCCTACGGGGTCGGGCCCGAGTGGTTCGGGCTCGGCGACCGGGACTTCGCCACCCACATCGTCCGTACGCAGATGCTCGGCGCCGGCTACCCGCTCAGTGCGGTGACCGAGGCGCTGTGCGCGCGCTGGAAGCCCGGGGTGCGGCTGCTGCCGATGTCGGACGACCGGATCGAGACCCATGTGGCCGTGGACATCGACGGCGAGCGCAAGGCCGTCCACTTCCAGGAGTACTGGGTACGGCTGCGCGCCTCGGTCGACGCGCAGGCGGTGGTGCCGGTCGGCGCCGAGCAGGCCAAGCCCGCGCCGGGCGTGCTGGAGGCCATCGCGGAGGCGGACGTGGTGCTCTTCCCGCCGTCCAACCCGGTGGTGAGCGTCGGCACGATCCTGGCGGTGCCGGGCATCCGCGAGGCGATCGCGGACGCCGGGGTGCCGGTGGTCGGCCTGTCGCCGATCGTCGGTGACGCGCCGGTGCGCGGCATGGCGGACAAGGTGCTGGCGGCGGTCGGCGTCGAGTCGACGGCCGCCGCGGTGGCCGAGCACTACGGCTCCGGGCTGCTGGACGGCTGGCTCGTGGACACCGTGGACGCCGCCGCGGTGCCCCGGGTCGAGGAGGCGGGCATCCGCTGCAAGGCCGTACCGCTGATGATGACGGACCTGGACGCGACGGCCGCGATGGCCCGCGAGGCGCTGGCGCTGGCCGAGGAGGTCCGCGGATGAGCGACCCCGGTGCCGCCGCCCCCGCCTACCGGGTGTGGGCGCTGCCCGGCATCCCCGAGGTGCGGCCCGGCGACGACCTGGCCAAGATCATCGCGGCCGCGGCGGCCGGTGACGGGCTGCCCGGCCTGGCCGACGGCGATGTGCTGCTGGTGACCTCGAAGATCGTCAGCAAGGCCGAGGGCCGGATCATGGAGGCCGCCGACCGCGAGGCGGCCATCGACCAGGAGACGGTACGGGTCGTGGCGCGCCGCGGCACGCTGCGCATCGTGGAGAACCGGCAGGGCCTGGTCATGGCGGCGGCGGGCGTGGACGCCTCCAACACCGCGGCCGGGACCGTGCTGTTGCTGCCCGAGGACCCGGACGCCTCGGCCCGCGCGATCCGCGACGGGCTGCTGGCCGCGCTGGGCGTGCGCGTCGGCGTCGTCGTCACCGACACCTTCGGGCGGCCGTGGCGCAGCGGGCTGACGGACGTCGCGATCGGCGCTGCCGGGGTGCGGGTGCTGGACGACCTGCGCGGCGGCGTGGACGCGTACGGCAATCCGCTCAGCGCGACGGTGGTCGCCACCGCCGACGAACTGGCCGCTGCGGGCGACCTGGTGAAGGGCAAGGCGGAGGGACTGCCGGTCGCGGTGGTCCGCGGGCTGCCCCACGTGGTGCGCGACGCCGGTACGGACGAGGCCGGCGACGGGGACGACGCCGGGGCCCGGGACCTGGTGCGCACGGCCGAGAACGACATGTTCCGGCTGGGCACCTCCGAGGCCGTGCGGGAAGCGGTGGCCCTGCGGCGTACGGTCCGCGAGTTCACCGACGACCCGGTGGACCCGGGTGCGGTCCGGCGCGCGGTCGCCGCCGCGGTCACCGCGCCCGCGCCGCACCACACCACGCCGTGGCGCTTCGTCCTCCTGGAGTCCGAGCGCTCGCGTACGGAACTGCTGGACGCGATGCGGGAGGCGTGGATCGCCGATCTGCGCGGGGACGGCTTCAGCGAGGAGTCGATCGCCAAGCGGGTGCGCCGGGGCGATGTGCTGCGCAACGCGCCGTACCTGGTCGTGCCGTGCCTGGTGATGGACGGTTCCCACACGTATCCGGACGCGCGGCGCAACGCCGCCGAGCGGGAGATGTTCGTCGTCGCCAACGGCGCCGGCATCCAGAACTTCCTGGTCGCGCTGGCCGGGGAGCGGCTGGGCTCGGCGTGGGTGTCCTCGACGATGTTCTGCCGCGATGTCGTACGGGACGTGCTGGGCCTGCCGGCCGACTGGGACCCGATGGGCGCGGTGGCCGTGGGCCGCCCCGCGGCTGCGCCCCGGCCGCGCCCGGCGCGCGCGGGCGACGACTTCGTCGTGGTGCGCTGAGCGTTCGTATTCCTGCCGCCCGCTACAGCGGCGCGATGTTCCCGACGGGAAAGCGCGGCGCGCGGCGCGGCAGGGTGCGGCCCGACAGCAGGATGAAGCGGGTGGCGCGGTGGCGCTGGCCCTCGTAGGGGGCGAGCAGTTCGAGCATCTGCTCGTCGGTGCCGTCGCGCCGCCCGGTCAGCGCGTAGCCGACGATGCGCGGCAGGTGCAGGTCGCCGACGGTGATCGCGTCGGGCGCGCCGTTGGAGCGCTGGAGCGCCTCGGCGGCCGTCCACGGGCCGATGCCCTGGACCAGCTGGAGCCGGTGCAGGGCGTCCGGCAGGTCCATGGCCGCGGCCTCTTCGAGGCGGCGGGCGACGCGTACGGCCCGCAGGATCGTGGCCGACCGCTTGTGGTCGACGCCCGCGCGGTGCCATTCCCAGGACGGGATCAGCGCCCAGCCGCGCGGATCGGGCATCACCCGCAGCCGGTCCCAGGGTCCGGGCGCGGGCTCGCCGTGCCGCTGGAGGAGGAGGCGCCAGGCGCGGTACGCCTCGTCGGAGGTGACCTTCTGCTCCAGGATCGAGGGGATCAGCGACTCCAGGACCAGGCCGGTACGGGCGAGCCGTACGCCGGGGTGGCGGCGGCGCGCCTCATGTACGAGGCGGTGCCGCGGGGTGAAGGCCGCCGGATCGTCCCCCTCGCCCAGCAGGGCGGGCAGCCCGTCCAGCATCCATGCGGCGCCCGGCCCCCACGCCTCGGCCTCGACCTGCCCGGCGCCGGGCCGCGCCCGTACGCACAGGGTGGCCGGGCCCAGCGGCGTACGGCTGGCCCGCCAGACGGCGCCGTCCGCCACCCGGAATGCCGGGTCGCCGGGCCCGCGCCCGAGTACACCGAGGGTCCGGTGCAGGTCGTAGGGGCCGGGCGGGACCCAGGTGCGGCGGAGGGGGGCGGGCATCCGGCCAGGGTAAGTGATGCGGGTGCGCGGTGAGGGGGCCCAGGATGCGGAAGTGGCGGGGCTCTCCCGTCGCCCCGGCCTACTGGTCCGAGGAGAACCGCACCGACGCCGCGGGTATCTCGGCCCCGCACCACACCCGTATGCCGTCGAGCAGCTCGTTGTCGGCGCCGATCACCGCGCCGTCGCCGATGACCGCGCCTTCCAGGACCGTACGGGCGCCGATGCGGGCCCCGGCGCCGATCAGCGAGTCGTGGACGCGGGCGCCGGGCTCGACGACGGCGCCCTCCAGGACCGTGCTGCCGTCGATGCGCGCGCCCGCGCCGACCCGGGCCCGGGGGCCGATGGCCGTGCCGCCGGTGAGCTTGGCGTCCGGGGCGACCTCGGCGGTGTCCAGCACCAGCCGGTCGCCGCAGCGGCCGGGGACGGCCGGGGACGGGGCGCGGCCCAGCACCAGGTCGGCGGAGCCGCGGACGAAGGCGTGCGGGGTGCCCAGGTCGAGCCAGTAGGTGGAGTCGACCATGCCCTGGAGGTGGGCGCCGTCGGCCAGCAGGCCGGGGAAGGTCTCGCGCTCGACGGAGACCGGGCGGCCGGTGGGGATGGTGTCGATGACCGAGCGGTTGAAGACGTAGGCGCCCGCGTTGATCTGGTCGGTGACGATCTCCTCGGGCGTCTGCGGCTTCTCCAGGAAGGCGGTGACCCGGCCGGTTTCGTCGGTGGGCACCAGGCCGAAGGCGCGCGGGTCGGCGACCTTGGTCAGGTGCAGCGAGACATCGGCGCCCGCGGTGCGGTGGGTGTCGACCAGGGCTTCGATGTCCAGTCCGGTGAGGATGTCGCCGTTGAAGATCAGGACCGGGTCGTCGGGCGCCGAGTGGAGGCGGGAGGCGACGTTGCGGATGGCGCCGCCGGTGCCCAGCGGCTCCTCCTCGGTGACGTACTCCAGGTGCAGGCCGAGCGCGGACCCGTCGCCGAAGTACGGCTCGAAGACCTCGGCGAGGTAGGAGGTGGCCAGCACGATGTGCTCCACGCCCGCCGCGCGGGCGCGCGCCAGCTGGTGGGTGAGGAAGGGGACACCGGCGGCCGGGACCATGGGCTTGGGCGTGTGCACCGTCAGCGGGCGCAGTCGGGTGCCCTTGCCGCCGACCAGGAGGATCGCTTCTGTCACCTTGTCTTCTCTGCTTCCTGCTGGGGTCGGCCGGTCGGCGGACCAGTGTAGGCAGATGCTTTCGAACGGACTTTCAGCGGCCCTGGAGGCGCGCCGCGGAACTGCGTACGCTGCCGAGTTTCCCGTAGAGGTGGTCACCGGGACACTCGGTGGAGAAGCCGTCCCGGTGGCCCGAGATGACGTGCAGCCTAGCCCGGGTGCCCTTCTTGTACCGGTTGCCTCCGCCGGAAACTAGGGATGTTGTGGTGCGCGGGTCCATTCCGTACAGCCCGAGTTTCCACGCCGTCAGCCGCGCCACCGCGGAAACGGCGGAGGTTGGCGGGTTTGCATTCTCGAACGTCCCGAGAACGGCGATGCCCATGGTGTTCTCGTTGAAGCCGCGGGTGTGGGCGCCCTTGACCGGCTTGGTGACGCCGCCCGCGCGGCCTTCGTAGACGGTGCCGCACTTGTCGACGAGGAAGTTGTAGCCCAGGTCCCGCCAGCCGCTGCTCTTGACGTGGTAGCGGTAGATGCTGCGCAGGACGGAAGGGGCCTGCCGGCACGTGTAGTTGTTGCCGGTGGCGCTGTGGTGGAGGAAGGCCGCCTTGACGGTCCTGGTGTAGGCGAAGTTCCGCTCGCGCAGCTTCTCGTCGGCTCCCCAGCCGGCCCGGGTGACGATGGCCGGGCGCGGTCCGACGTGCGAGCGGGACCCGGTGGACGGCTGGGAGGTGCCGGGGCGGGGGGTGCTGGGGCGGCTCTCGGACGTGTCGTCGCCGTCGTCGCGGGGGCGGGTGGGGGTGTTGACCGCCGGGATGCGGAAGACGCCGAGCAGGGAGCCGAGGGCGGAGCCGACGCTTGCGAGGGTCCCGGTGCCGTCCGGCGGCTTCGGCTGGCCTTCGCCGGCCCGCGCCGCGCGCACCTGGGTGGAGTCCTCGCCGGGGTCGACGAGTTCCAGGTGCATTCCGGCGGGCAGTGCCCGGCGTGCCGGTGCGCGGCCGGCGCCGTCGCGCTCCGGGACGACGCGCAGTTCCACGGCGTCGGAGGGGCCGACCCACAGGGGTGCGGTGCTGCCCCGTACGGAGCCGCCGTGCCCCTCGGAGGAGCGCGGGTCGGGCGCGTCGTCGTCGTGTGCCTGGATGTCCTGCCAGCCGGACCAGCCGGTGCCGCCGGCGGGGCGGGTACGGACCTGGGCGCGGCCGTCGAGCGCGGCGGCCGGGTCGTCCCAGACGACGCCGACCAGTGAGAACGGGGCGACGCCGTAGGCGGCCAGGCCCTGGGCGCCGGTGGCCGCGCCGCGGTCGGACGGCCGCAGGGGGCGCAGCGGGAGGGAGCGGGTGGTGCCGGGGATGCCTTCGGGGGCGGCCGGTGCGGAGGGCGCGCGGGCGGTGGAGGCGGCGGTGCGTTCCGGGGCGGTCGCTCCTGCGGGCAGGGCGAGCGGGAGGGTGAGGGCGGCGGTGCACGTCACGGCGATCGAGGTAGCAAGAATGGCACGCATGGAGAAATCGTGAACGAATAGGGCATAACATGCCATTCGTAATCTGACGGCGCGTCGGCCCGCACGCCCCGTGCCCGCCCGCCGTCCGGCTGACCCCCGGTCACTTCCGCGCGTACCCTGACGCCGATGAACACCACCGATCGCACCCCCGCCGACCTGCTGCGTTCCGCGCTCGCCGCGGACCCGTCCCGGCCGCTGGTGACCTTCTACGACGATGCCACCGGCGAACGCGTGGAACTGTCCGTGGCCACCTTCGCCAATTGGGTGGCGAAGACCGCCAACTACCTCCAGGACGACCTGGCCGCCGAACCCGGCGACCGGCTGGCGCTGCTGCTGCCCGCCCACTGGCAGACCGCCGTATGGCTGCTGGCCTGCTCCTCGGTCGGCGTGATCGCCGACGTCGGCGGCGACCCGGCGGCGGCCGGCCTCGTCGTGAGCGGCCCGGACACGCTGGAGGAGGCGCGCGCCTGCTCCGGCGAGCGGGTGGCGCTGGCCCTGCGCCCGCTGGGCGGCCGTTTCCCGCAGCCTCCGGAGGGCTTCGCGGACTACGCGGCCGAGGTGCCCGGCCAGGGCGACCGGTTCGCGCCCTACGTGCCGGTGTCCCCCCAGGACGCGGCGCTCGCGGTGGACGGCTGGGAACTGACGGGCGCGCAGACCGTGGCGGCGGCGCTGGCCGACGCCGCCGAGCGCGGACTGTCCGCGGGCTCCCGGCTGCTGTCCGGCCTGCCGTACGACACCTGGGCGGGCCTGTCCGCCGGGCTGCTGGCCCCGCTGGCCGCGGGCGGCTCGGTCGTACTGTGCCGCAACGTGGACCGCCTGGACGCGGACGGCCTGGCCAAGCGCGAGGAGAGCGAGCGGGTCACCCACCGGGCGCTCTGAGCCTCCCCTCCCCCGTCCGGCGGACGCCCGGCGCTGCGTGAGGGGCCGGGCGGCGCCGCGCGGGCCATGATCTTGGGGTACGGGCGCCGTCGCGCGGGTCCGCACGTCCGGCCTTCGGAGTCGGCCCGCGCGGGCGCGACGCCGACTCCGGAGGGATGGGGACGCACTCGTGACCGACAGCCCGGAGAACCCTTCCGGCCGGCCCGGCCCGCAGGGCCCCGCCGGAGAGACCGGTGCGCGGGACGCCCCGCTCGCCGCGCCGCCGCTGGATCTCACGGCGGAGAGCGGCGCGACGTCCACGGGGCCGGGGCCGAGGCGGCGGTGGCTGCGCTGGACCGCCGTCGGGCTCTCCGTCCTGGTGCTGGCCCTGGCCGGCCTCGGCTGGCTGGTCTACACCAAGCTGGACGGCAATATCCGTACCGATTCCGACACCCGTAACGAGCTGGAGAAGTACGAGGCGGAGCGGCCGAAATCGGAGCCGGGCGGCGCGGAGAACGTCCTGCTGATCGGCACCGACCGGCGCTCCGGGGAGAACAACGGCAAGTACGGCCCGGACAACGGCACCCAGCGCTCGGACACCACCATCCTGCTGCACGCCTCGGCGGACCGGCAGAGCGCGACGGCGGTGAGCATCCCACGGGATCTGATGGTGCAGATTCCCGAATGCAAGCGTTCCGACGGAAAGCAGTCGGCGCCGCAATTCAACCAGTTCAACTGGGCGTTCGAGTTCGCGGGCGCGGCCTGCTCGATCCGTACGGTCGAGAAGATGACGGGCATTCGCATCGATCACCACATGATCGTGGACTTCACCGGGTTCAAGAAAATGGTGGACGCGGTGGACGGGGTGGACGTGTGCCTGGAACGGCCCGTGAAGGACGACGAGGCGCATCTGCGGCTGCCGGCGGGATGGCAGACGCTGCGCGGCGAGGACGCGCTCGGTTACGTACGGGCCCGCAAGAGCCTGGGCGACGGCAGCGACACCCAGCGCATGGAACGTCAGCAGCAGTTCCTCGCGGCGCTGGTGAACAAGGTCCAGAGCAATGGCGTGCTGCTCAATCCCCGCCGGCTCTACCCGCTGCTGGACGCCGCGACGAGTTCTCTGATCACCGATGAGGACCTGGCGTCGCTGCGCGGTCTGTACGAATGGGTGCGCGGCCTGCGCAGCATTCCGACCGAGAAGGTGCAGTTCCTGACCGTTCCGCGCCAGGAGTACCGCTACAACGCTGATCGCGACGAACTCGCCCAGCCGGCCGCGGAACGCCTCTTCCGGCAGCTGGGCAAGGACCGCCCGGTGTCCGTCCGGCCCACCTCCACACCGCCCTCGCCCGCTCCCCCGGGGCCGGGCCCGGCGTCAGGGCCGCGTGAAGATTCCGCGAATGGGGCTTCACCTTCGCCGTCCGAGCCGACGTTCCAGGGAACCACCGCAGAGCGCGGGATCTGCCGATAAAAGCTCTGCAAAGGTACAGTCGGCTGATCGAAAGCTGTCGAAAGGTTGGGGTGAATTGCCCAGTTGTAGGGGAGTGGAATTTGTCACGGGCGTCGCTCGACGCTGAACTGGGCGGATAGTGTGAGCGATCCGGTCCGCACGACCAGGCTGACCGCGCATTGCACAACCGACCGACCGAGCGCCTTGAGGGGGAGGCGCCGCGTGGCACCGACGGAGGACACAAGGCACCGTGGACGCGCAAGGCCGTGGGCGAGCGGACGACTTCGATCCCGCTGATCAGTGGGTGTTCGATCCCAACACCGGCAACTACGAGTTGCGGCTGGACCCTGCCGACGCTCCGGCACCGCGGCCGGCCGGCCGCGGGACTCCGGCACCCGGACGCGGCAGCGGAGCGGCCGGGCCCGAAGGGGGCCGCGGCCCCCGGGGACCGGGCAGCGGTACGGGGCAAAACGGTTCTGGACGCGGCAGGCCGCCACGTCAGAACGGCGACACCCGCGAACTGCCGGCCCAGCGCGACCGGCGGGCCGGAAGCCGATCCGCGAGCGGCGGCGGTGGCGGTGGCACGAGCGGTGGCGGCACCCCGCCCAGCCGCCGTAAGCCCAAGCCGAAGAAGTCCGCCAAGAAGAAGGCGCTCTACTGGACGTCCGGCGCGCTCGGCTTCGTCCTCGTCGCGGGCTGCGGCGGCGCGTTCTACCTCTACCAGCAGCTGAACGGGAACATCTCCAAGGTCGACGTCGGCAAGGAGAACCCGGCGGTCAAGGACGGCCCGGTCAACATCCTGATCATCGGCACGGACGCCCGCTCCGGCAAGGGCAACCAGGGCTACGGCGACACGGGCAGCGTGGGCCACGCGGACACCACGATCCTGATGCACGTCTCCAAGGACCGGTCCAACGCGACGGCCCTGAGCATCCCCCGCGACATGATCACCGACATCCCGGACTGCCCGACCAAGAAGAACGGCACCACGAAGACCATCCCCGGCCAGCGCAACGTCCGCTTCAACACCAGCCTGGGCCAGGAGGACCGCGACCCCGGCTGCACCTGGCGCACCGTGGAGAAGATGACCGGCCTGTCCATAGATCACTTCATGATGGCCGACTTCAACGCGGTCAAAGAGCTCTCCGAGGCGGTGGACGGCGTGGAGGTGTGCGCCGCGAAGCCGATAAACGACCCCAAGTCCCATCTGCACCTGCCGGCGGGCAAGAGCGTCGTCAAGGGCGAGCAGGCGCTGGCGTTCGTCCGTACCCGGCACTCCGTCGGCACCGGCAGCGACCTGAGCCGCATCAAGCTCCAGCAGCAGTTCATCGGCTCGATGATCCGCAAGATGAAGTCCGGCGACACCCTCACCAGCGTGCCCAAGCTCTACGACCTGGCCCAGGCCGCCACCAAGGCGCTGACCGTGGACACCGGCATCGGCAGCGCGGGCAAGCTCGTGGACCTGGCCAAGGACCTCAGCCGGGTCGACATCAAGAACATCACTTTCGCCACAGTGCCCGTCCTGGACAACCCCAAGGACCGTGCGACCGTCGTACTGGACGAGGCGAAGGCCGCGCCGCTGTTCCAGATGATCCGCGCCGACCATTCGCTGTCCAAGACCGACGAGAAGAAGGGCAAGGGCACCTCGGACGACAAGCAGGTTCCCAAGGCGCCGGCCGACAAGGTCCGGGTCGATGTCAGCAACGGCGGCGGGCCGATCGGCGCCGCGCAGGAGACGGTGGACTGGCTGCAGAACAGCAAGGCCGCGAAGCTCTCGACGAACGCCGGCAACGCGCCGACGAAACTGGCCGCGACCCGTCTTGAGTACGCGCCCAACCAGGCCGACCAGGCCGCCACCCTGGCCGCCTGGATGGGTCTGCCCAAGAGCGCGCTGAAGAAGACCACCGCGGACGCGGGGCCGAAGGTCCCGATGAAGCTGATCCTCGGCAAGGACTTCCAGGGAGCGGGCAAGTCGATCGAGGCGCCGACGAAGACGCCGGACGGCGTGCAGAACGTGAACGCCGACGACAAGAACGTCTGCGCCAAGTAGCAGGACACCGGCCGGGCTCCCCGGCCGGGCCACGGCTGCACGGGGCAGCCGAACCACCAAGCGAGCCCCGGCCGCCGTGACCGGCGCCGATTGACGGGGGAGAACCCAATGCGGCAGAGCAGTGTGCGCGGAAACGGACCGCGCCGGCGCCGGCCGGACGCCAAGGATCTGGGCTGGGACGACAGCCTGTACGAGGACGACGAGGAGAACGGGGCGGCGGCGGACCGTACGGGCAACGCGCAGAACCCGCAGGGCGCGCCGAACCCGCAGAACGCCACTGCTCCCGCTGCTCCCGCCGCCCCGGGCAGCACCGGCACACCGGTGGCCGCGGGCGGCCCGGCAGCGGCACCTCCGGTGGTCACCGGGGGCGTCAAAGGTCCGGCCGCCGCCGCGCAGGACACCAAGGTCGCGAAGGAAGCGGCGGCGGAGCCCGCCGCGTCCCCGGCGGCCGGCTCCACTCCCCCGGCCGGTGCCGCCGCCCCCGGACCCGTCACCGGTGCCGCCACCCCCGGTGCCGCCATCCCCGACGCCCCCGCCCCCGAGGACTCCGCGGACACCGACCCCACCGCCAAGGGCACCCGCCGCGCCGGCAAACCGCGCGGCAAGGCCAGGCGCGTGCTGCGCTGGAGCGCGATATCCCTGGCCGTGCTGCTGGCCGGCACGGCCGGGGCCGCGTACTGGTACTACGAGCACCTCAACAGCAACCTCCGCAAGGACGCCCTGGACCTGGGCTCCGGCGGCCTGGAGAAGCCCCAGCCGAACGCCTTCGGGCAGACTCCGCTGAACATCCTGCTGCTCGGCTCGGACGGCCGGAACAGCGAGAAGAACATCGAGCTCGGCGGCGCCCGCCAGGACGCGGACCGCAAGCCGCTGGCCGATGTGCAGATGCTGCTGCACGTCTCCGCGGACCGCAGCAACATGTCGGTCATCTCGATCCCGCGCGACACCCGCGTGACGATCCCGAAGTGCACCGACCCGGACGACGGCAAGGTCTATCCGCAGACCACCGCGGCCATCAACACCTCGCTCCAGCACGGCGGCCCCGGCTGCACGGTCGCCACCTGGAAGGAGCTGACCGGCATCTACATCGACCACTTCATGATGGTCGACTTCGCCGGCGTGGTGGACATGGCGGACGCGATCGGCGGGGTCCCCGTATGCGTGGACAAAAACGTTTACTCACATGACAAGAAGGGCCACGGCAGCGGTCTGAAGCTGACCGCGGGCACCCACTCGGTCAAGGGCGTACAGGCCCTCCAGTGGCTGCGCACCCGGTACGGCTTCGAGGACAACACCGACATCGGCCGGGCCAAGGCCCAGCACATGTACATGAATTCCATGGTCCGCGAGCTCAAGGCGGGCACCAAGCTCACCGACCCGATGAAGCTGCGCGACCTGGCCGAGGCCGCCACCAAGGCGCTGACGGTGGACGAGGGCCTGGGCAGCGTCAAGAAGCTGTACGACCTGGGCGGCGACCTCCAGCGGGTGCCGACCGAGCGGATCACGATGGTCACCATGCCGTGGCAGTACGCGGCGGGCGGCGAGTACGTCGTCCCCAAGCCCGGGGACGCCGAGCAGACCTTCTCCCTCCTGCGCAACGACACCGCGCTGGACGGCAAGGACACGAAGAAAAAGAAGCCGGCGCCCGAGCCGAAGCCGACGACCGCCAAGGACAAGCTGGACGTCATCGTGCAGAACGGCACCAACAGCACGGTCCGCGGCCCGGTTTCCGGCCGCGCGAACGTGATCTACAGCCGTCTCGTCTCCCTCGGCTACTCGGGCGCCTCCACGGACTCCCGCCTCACCACCCAGGCCGACACCACGATCACCTACCCGGCCAAGGGGGGCAGCGGCGACGCCCTGGCCCTGGCGAAGGCCCTCGGCCTGCCCAAGTCCGCCGTCAAGGAGTCCAGCACGGCCACCCACCTGCGGCTGGTGATCGGCAACGACTGGCGCAAGGGCACCTCGTTCCCGAAGCCGCCGGAGGACAAGAAGGGGGCCGACAAGGCCCCGGAGAGCGCCGACGCCCTCAACGGCGAGGACAAGAAGGCATGCATGAAGGTGAACCCGGCCTACACCTTCTGACCGGACCGGCCCCGGGCGCGGCCCGCCGGCACCGCCGGGCCTGGAGGCACCGCCGGGCCCGGGGGCAGCGTGCAGTGCGCGCCGTGCGGGCCCGCCGGGGCGACCGCGTACGCGGTGGTCCGCACCTCGTCGTCCACGCGCCGGTGCAGACAGGCGGTGTACGGCGAGTCGGGGGCGAGGGTGTCCAGCAGGGCGTGGGCGCGCTGGTGGACGTCCGCGAGACAGCGCTGGTACGGGGCCAGCACGTCCGGCGCGAACATCATGGCGGCCAGTTCCCGGCGGTCGGCGGCCGACTCGGCGGCCCGGCCGAGGAGTTCCAGGGCACGTTCCCGTTCCGTGTCGGTGGCCGCGTGCAGCAGCTGGACCAGCAGGTAGGTGGCGGTCCGGTTGCCGAGGTCCTCGTGGTGGCCGGAGCGCAGGTCGTCCTCGTCGTTGCGGAACTGCGCGAGCAGGCCGACGGCCTGGCCGAACTCGCCCCAGGCCGCGACGCGCGGGTCGTCGGCGCGGTCCGCGCCGAGCGCGAGACGGGCCGCCAGGGTGGCGGCCATGCCGTAGACCGCGCCGCTCTTGTGCCGGTAGACGGTCAGCACCTCCTCGGGGCTGGTCCCGGCCGGCGATCCGAGGAGGTCGCCCACCTGCCCGTCGCAGGCGGCGGTCCAGCCGTCGAGGAAGTCCGCGGCCAGCCGCTCGCGCAGCGTCCCGGGCAGGGGCAGGGCGGTCAGGGCGCGCAGCGGCAGGGCGTAACCGCACTCCAGGGCCGCGATCAGGACGGCGCCCGGGTCGCCCCCGTACAGCCGGGTGCCCGTACCGCCGTCCGACACGTCGTCGAAGGTGTTGGCTGCCCGCCACCACAGGACGTGCGCCCCGGCCAGCGGCACGGCCGGCTCCAGGCCGCCGTCGAGGGCGCCGTGGACGAGGAGCGGCAGCGCGCATTCGAGGGGGGTGCGCCGGCCGTCGGCGACGAGCCGTTCGAGGGCGGGCCGCAGATACGCGTACCGGGGCCGGTAGCCGTCGAGGAGCCCGGCCAGGTACTGCCGTACCCGCGGCACGGCCTCGGCGAGCCGGTCTTCGGCGCTCGGCCGCGCGGCGGCGGGCCGGGGATGAGGGGACAAGCGGGTCTCCGTACGGTCGGGAGGGGCAGAGGACCTTCCGGGGGTCACCTCGGGAGGTCGCGCGGCGCCGGGGAGCCGGGGACGTCCTCGCGGAGGCCGGCGGGCGCGGCGGCCCGGGGCAGGTCGCGGGCGAGGACACCGGCGGCGGCCGACGTCGTGGTCAGGGCGGCGGTGGTGACCGCGAAGGCGCCGACGACATCGGCCGTGGCGCGGACCTGGGCGAAGAACAGGAAGCCGAAGACGCACACGCCGAGCGCGGCGCCGAGCTGCTGGGCCGTGGAGACCACGCCGGACGCCGCGCCCGCGACGGCGTCCGGCACGGTCCGCAGGGTCACGGACAGGGCCGGGGTGACGCACAGGCCGAGCGCGGCGCCGACGGCGCAGACCGTGCAGATCAGCAGGCGCGGGTCGGTGCCGAGGGCGCTCGCGGCGCAGCCCGCGTAGCCGGCGGTGGCGGCGAGGGAGGCCAGTGCCAGCAGCCGGTGCTCGGCGCCGCGGGCGAGCCGCGGCGCGAGCAGCGACCCGCCTGCGAAGGCGACCGCCGCCGGGGCCATGCCCAGGCCGGTGGCCAACGGGCTCCAGTCGAGCCCGCGTTGCAGCAGCAGACCGAGCATCAGGACGAACGCGCTGAGCCCGCAGTTGATCAGGATGATCAGCGCGATGCCGCGGCTGAAGCCGTCGAGGCGCAGCAGCCGCGGCGGTACGAGCGGGGAGTCGCCCCGGGCCTCCAGCGCGCGTTCGTGGCGCAGGAAGCAGGTCGCGACCGGGACCGACGCGGCCAGGCAGGCCGGCCCCCACCACACCATGCCGCCCGCGCCGCCCGCCACCAGCGGGACGACGAACAGCCCGAGCGCGCCCGCCGCGAGGCCGATGCCCGGCAGGTCGGCGCGGACCGGGCCGGGCCGTACGGGGCTCCGTCCGCCCGCCGCCCACGGCAGCAGCGCGAGCGCCAGAACCCCCACCGGCACGTTGACGAGGAAGACGGCGCGCCACCCGAGCCCGAGGACATCGGCCGACAGCAGCCAGCCGCCGAGCAGTTGGCCGCCGATGGCGCCGAGCCCCATCACCGCGCCGATCGCGGCGTACGCCCGGCGCTGCGCCGCGCCGGTGAACAGGGTGCGCGCCGCGCGGTAGACCTGCGGCACCATCAGCGCCGTACCGGCGCCCTGCACCATCCGCGCGACGACCAGCACGGCCGTGGCGGGTGCCACGCCGCAGACGACCGAGGCGCCGGTGAAGACGGCCATGCCGAGCCCGAAGACGCGCAGCGTGCCCAGCGCGTCCCCCAGCCGTCCGCCGGCGGCCAGGCCGAGGGCGTAGACCAACTGGTAGCCGACGAGGACCAGTTGCTGCTGACCGCCGTCCGCTCCGAGGTCCCGCTCCAGCGCGGGCATCGCCACGACCACGATGAAGACGTCGAGGTTGGCCAGGAAGGTGCCGCACAGCAGGACAACCAGCGCCGCCCATGGACGCACGGGGGCACCTCCAGCCGGTCGGCGAGCACGATGCGTCACGCTCGGGACACGTATCGTAACCATGACCTTGCGTCCGTGCCCAGCCCGTGTCCCCTTCCGTGACGAGAGGGACGGGTGGTGCGCATGAGGCGGTACGGGACGGAGGCGGGCCGGGCGGTACGCGTCGGCGCCCGTACGCGATCGCGTACGGGCGCCGGGTGCGCGTCAGGCGCCGGTGCGGGCCGCCGGGCTCACTCGGCCGCGGCCGGGCGGCGCGGGGCCGTCACCGCCGGGCGGCGGCTGGCGATGACCTTCTTGGCCAGCGACCGCGGGCTGGTCAAAAAGCCCCAGCCCCAGGACATGTGCATGGTCGCCAGCGCGACCGGGATCTGCGCGCGGGCCTTCAGCGGCAGCCCCTTGCCCGCCGGGACCGAGCCCGCCGCGATGGCCGCCACGTAACCGGCCGGTACGACGAAGCCCCAGGGCGTGACGAAGGCGCCGACCACGGCGCCCGCCGCGATGGCGCACACGGCGGTCGGCGGCGCCAGGTAGCGCAGGTTGATCGAGCCGGAGTGGTAGCGGGCCACGACGTGGCGCCAGCGCCCGTAGTCCTTGTACTGCTTCGCGAGCGCGCGGACGCTGGGCCGCGGCCGGTACTGCACCTTCAGCTCCGGCGAGAACCAGATCTGCCCGCCCGCCTCGCGGATGCGGAAGTTCAGCTCCCAGTCCTGGGCGCGGATGAACTCCTCGTTGTACCCGCCCTGCTGCTCCAGCGCCTCGCGCCGGAAGACGCCCAGGTAGACCGTTTCGGCCGGGCCGGCGTCGCCGCCCGTGTGGAACGCGGCGTTGCCCACGCCGATCCTGGAGGTCATCGCGGCGGCCACCGCGTCCTCCCAGGCGTTCTCGCCCTCGGCGTGCATGATGCCGCCGACGTTCTGCGCGCCGGTCTCCTCCAGGAGGCGCACCGCGGTCGCGATGTAGTTGGGCGAGAGCATGCCGTGGCCGTCGACGCGCACCACGACCGGGTGGCTGGACGCCTTGATCGCCGCGTTCAGGGCGGCCGGGGTGCGGCCGGTGGGGTTGGGCACGGTCAGCACCCGGGCGCGCTCGTTCCCGGCGTTCTCGGCGACCAGTTCGGCGGCGATCTCGTCGGTACGGTCCGTCGAGGGCCCGAGCGCGATCACCACCTCCATCTCACCGGCGTAGTCCTGCGCCAGGATGTGCTCGACCGAGCTGCGCAGATGACGTTCCTCATTGAGCACCGGCATGATCACGGAGACGGCCGGGGGCTGCTGCGGTGGCGTGGCGTTCATCGCGGTCACGTTACCGCGTATGGGGGACGGGAGCCGACGGCAGGCGGGTGGCCTTGGGCCCGGCGCCCGGCGTGTGGCGCTTTACAGCCGATCATATGGGCCTACGGTGACCCGGCCCGCTCCGTTCCCTTGCGGAGACGATTCGTCCTGGTCCGGAGACGGTCCTCCGGTCCCCGGCCGGACGGCCCGGATCCGCAGCGTCCCGCCCGTACGCCCTCGTCCCGGTTTCCGCTCCCGTCCCCGTCCCCCACCCCTTCGCCCTCCCCCGCTCCGTTCGCCCCGACCCCGCCGCGGAGGTGTCCCCATGACCGCACCGCACCGCCCGCCCCGTCCCTCCGCCCGTCACCGGCGCCCGGACGGGCGGCCGCGCTGGGGGCTGCGCATGGCCGCGAGCGTCTCGCTGCTGCTGCTGGCCGCGGGCGGCATCGGGCACGCCATGGTCACCGGCGTGGAGGACGGCATCTCCCGGGTGGACGCCTTCAAGGGCCTGGGCGACCGGCCGGACAACAGCGGTGGGGACGGCATGGACTTCCTGGTCGTCGGCACGGACGGCCGGGACAAGCTGTCCCGCGAGGAGAAGCGCCGCTACCACCTGGGCGGCGAGCCGTGCCACTGCACCGACACGATCATGGTGGTCCACCTGTCCGCCGACCGGAACCGCGCCAGCGTCGTCAGCCTGCCCCGCGACTCGTACGCCCTGACGCCGCCGCACACCGACACCACCACCGGGCAGAAGCACCACGGCCACCCGGTCAAGCTGAACGCGGCGTACGCGGAGGGCGGGCCGGGCCTGACCATCCGGACCGTCGAGCGCATGACCGGGGTGCACATCGACCACTACCTGGAGGTCGACTTCACCAGCTTCATGAAGACGGTGGACGCGGTCGGCGGTGTAGACATCTGCACCACGCGCCCCCTGAAGGACAGCTACACCGGCCTGGACCTGCCCCCCGGGCGCTCCCGGCTGGACGGCGGCCGGGCACTGCAGTACGTCCGCGCCCGGCACCTGGACAGCGCCTCGGACCTCGGGCGGATGCAGCGCCAGCAGCGCTTCTTCGCCGCGCTCATGCACAAGATCACCAGCTCCGGGGCGCTGCTGAACCCGGTCCAGTTCAAGCACATCACCGACGCGCTGCTGGAGTCCGTACGGGCCGACAAGGGCTTCGGCGCCGACGAGATGGTCGACCTCGGCCAGGCGCTGCGCGGCTTCAACCCGTCGTCCTCCGAGTTCGCCTCGGTGCCGGTGAGCGACATCGACTTCCAGGTGCCCAACGTGGGCTCGACCGTGATGTGGAACGAGGCCAAGGCGAAGAAGCTCTTCCAGGCCCTGCGCGAGGACCGGCCGCTGGCCGTGCGGCGGCCCGGCCGGCAGCGCCCGACGGCGGTGGACGTACCGCCCGGCACGATCCGGGTGCAGGTCGACAACGGCGCCGGGCGGATGGGCCTGGGCCGCACGGTGGACAAGGCCCTGCGCGCCACCGGCTTCGACACCACCGGGACACCCGGCAACGCCCCCACGCGCGTACGGCGCACGGTGATCTCCTACGACCCGCGCTGGAACCGCTCGGTGCGCTCCCTGTCCGCCGCCCTGCCCGGGGCGGCCCTGCGCCAGACCCCCGGCCAGGGAGAGCTGCTGCGCGTGACGGTCGGCAAGGACTTCAAGGCGGTCCACAAGGTCCGCTCCGACGACCCGACCCAGCCGTCGGGTTCCGGCGACTTCGGGACGCTGACAGGGGACGAGGCAGCCTGCCCCTGATCCCGCTGTGAACCTGGTTCTCACGCCTATGTACTGAGTACAGTCCCGCCATGGGCGAAAAGCGATCACCCCTCACCGACCGCTGGTTCATCGACCAGATCACCGCCGTCGCGCAGCAGTTCCTGCGCTCCCAGCCGGACCCCCGCGTACCGGACGACTCACCCGTCCCGCAGCGCCCCGAACCCGAGGACCTGACCGCCCGCGCCGCGCGCCTGTCCGCGCAGCGGGCCCGGCTGGAACAGGAGGAAGCCGCCCTCCAGGCGGACGTCGAACGCCTCAACCACGCGGCCCGGCGGGCCCCCGGCGCCGCACCGCGGCCGGCCCGCACGACGGCCGTCCCGGAACTCGGCATCAGCGCCGAGGACCTCACCCTCACCGAGGCGGGCCGCATCCGCCGCGCCTACAAGATCACCGAAGCCGCCCTGCCGCGCCTGGTCCTGGAGGCCGCGGCCGACGGCCTCGACGCGCCCGCCATCGCCCGCGACCTGGCCGTCACACCGTCGTACGTGTACCGCATCCTGCGCGAACGCGTCCGCTACACGTGGCGCGTCGACGTCCGCGACGGCGGCGCGTGGACCGTACGCGGCAGCGGCCAGGACGTGGTGGACCGCGCCCTCGGAAGCGAAACCCGGCTCGCCGAGCGGCTCCTCACCGAAACCGGCGCCGACCGCGTGCTTCTGTGGGAGGGCGCACGCACGACGGACAACCGGGCGATCATCGAAATGATCAGCCCGGGGGCGGCGTGACTCGTCAGGAAGCGCCGCAACCCGCCCGGGAGGGCGGGCTCCAGCGTCTGCCTAGTCCTCGGCCCCGCCCACCGCGCCCTGCTCGCGCAGCTCCTTGATCGCGCGGCGGCGTGCCAGCCGATGCGTACGGCGGATCTGCGCCTCCTGATAGCGGCGCTTGTCGCGCTCGGTCTCCGGGATGACCGGCGGTACGGCACGGGGCTTGCCGTTCTCGTCCACCGCCGCGAAGACCAGGTAGGCGGAGCCGACCTGGGTCGCGGGCGTGGACTCGTTCCAGCGCTCGGCCAGGACCCGTACGCCGATCTCCATCGAGGACCGGCCGGTCCAGTTGACCTGGGCCTTCACATGAACAAGATCGCCGACGCGGACCGGCTCCAGGAAGGCCATCTCGTCCATGGAGGCGGTCACGGCGGGGCCGCCGGAGTGCCGGCCGGCCACCGCGCCCGCCGCGTCGTCGACGAGTTTCATGATCACGCCACCGTGCACCGTGCCGAGCAGGTTGGTGTCGCCTGCCGTCATGATGTGCGACAGCGTCGTACGGGAGACGGAGGTGGGCTTGCCCGGAAGGTCGCCCTCCGGGCCGGTGGTGACGAGATCGGTCATGCGCCCAGCTTATGCGCGGCGTGCGCCCCCTCCCCCGGCGCCCGCCCCGTACCTCGCACCTCCCGCTCCCCCGTTACGCGCCCCAGCGCCCGGCGTTTTCTTTTCCCCTCCCTCCTGACCAGGCACAACCCCCCGGAATGAGCACTTCCACCCGGTTTGTGCAAGCGACGCCCCGCGTCACTTTGCATCAGCTCTGCAACAGCGACGGCCCGATCTCGTACCTGGGCTGTATGGGGAAGCAGTAGGACAGGCAGACTTCCCCCATGAACGAGTGGCCTGGGTCCGACAACAGAGACCGGTACGGACGTGGCAGCGGCGCCGAGCCGGAGGGCGCGCGCGCCATGCCGCACGTGCGACGCGGCGGTCCGTACGGCTCCGGCGGCCCCGGTCCCGGGCCGGGCCAGCAGCCGTCCGAACCGCCGCTGCCGCCCCACCTCTCGCCGCGCCGCGGCCCCGGCGTCCCCCACCAGAACCAGGGCTACGACCAGTACGGCGACCCGCAGGGCCCCGGCCGCGGCCACGACGACGGCTACAACACCGGCCAGGTCTACGGCGGCGGGGGCCGCGGCGGGCAGGGCGGCGACCGCGGTCGGCGCCCGGCCCCCAACTGGGGCCGCCGCATCAAATGGACCGTCCTGACGCTCGTCGCCGTACTCCTCGTCACCTCGGTCGCCACCTACTTCTGGGCCGACGGCAAGCTGCGCCGCGAGGTGGATCTGAGCAAGGTCATCGACCGGCCGGAGGCGGGCGACGGCACCAACTACCTGATCGTCGGCTCGGACAGCCGCGAGGGCATGTCCGACGAGGACAAGAAGAAGCTGCACACCGGCTCCGCCGAGGGCAAGCGCACCGACTCGATGATGATCCTGCACGACGGCAGCAACGGCCCCACGCTGATCTCGCTGCCGCGCGACTCGGACGTGGAGATCCCCTCGTTCGTCGGCTCCAAGTCCGGCAAGAAGTACCCGGGCCGCGGCCGGCACACCAAGCTCAACGCGGCATACGCCGAGGACGGCCCCGAGCTGCTGGTACGCACCGTCGAGCACAACACCGGCCTGCGCATCGACCACTACGTCGAGATCGGCTTCGCCGGCTTCGCGGGCATCGTGGACGCGATCGGCGGCGTGGAGATGGACATCCCCAAGGCGTTCAAGGACAAGAAGTCCGGCGCCGACTTCCAGGCCGGCAAGCAGACCCTCAACGGCGAACAGGCCCTGGCCTTCGTCCGCACCCGCTACGCCTTCGCGGGCAGCGACCTCGACCGCACGAAGAACCAGCAGAAGTTCCTCGCCGCCCTCGCCAACCAGACAGCCACCCCCGCCACCATCCTCAACCCCTTCAAGCTCTACCCGACCCTCGGCGCGGGCCTGGACACCCTGGTCGTCGACAAGGACATGGGCCTGTTCGACCTCGGCTCGATGTTCTTCGCCATGAAGGGCGTCACCGGCGGCGACGGCAAGTCCATGAACATGCCCATCGCCGGCACCGTCGGCGGCAACCTCCGCTGGGACAAGGCCAAGGTCGCCAAACTCGTCGAACAGCTGAAGAAGGACGAGCCGGTTACGGTGAGCGGGAACTAGGCGGGACGGCACTCGTCACGAATACGCGGAAGCCTCCGGCCGGGCCGGGGGCTTTCCCGCGTTCCGCAGGCCATTACGGCGGGGCCCCGCCCGCGGGGCCCCCCCCCCCCTACCCGACAACACGGATATCGGCGCTGTGCCATGGCCCCGGCCCACGTACCCGGCCTACGGTCCTCCTGACACCGGGGGCGGCCCCCGGTGTCAGGAGGAGGCACGATGGCACGCGAGGAACTGACCCGTCTTACCGGCCGCGCCGGAGGGCCCCACTGCGACGACGACGATTGCCCTAACGTCTACCGGACCGTGAGCGGTTCATTCGTCGTGCAAGGGGACGTGTCGTCCGCCTTCACGCCGCCTGTGGGCGAGGGCCTGGTAGAGATTCCCGAGCACGTCCTCAGGGAGGCTGTCCGTGCTCTTGGATGGTGAGAACTGGCACAGGTTCTTCGACGCGTTCGAGCGCGAGGCATGGCGGTTCGAGGCACAGCCCACCTACACCATGCCCAGGGAACAGGAAAACGTTGCCCGCTTCCTACGGGGCGAGGACAAGCCCATCGACCACAACGCGCGCTGGCATGAACGGGTACGCAGCTACGTCGAATCGGGACGACGCATCGGCCGGGTCCGCATCGTACGCCGGCCGCTCACCGACTATCAGCGGTATCAATTCGCGTGGGGCATTCCCGGCAATATCGCGGCCGGTGAGGACATTCGCGTCCTCGACGTGACGCGGGATGACTACGGTTTGCCGCTCTCGGGGCGTGACTGGTGGATGTTCGACGAGAGCCGGATCGCCCATCTGAACTTCCGGCCGGACGGCACCCAGATCAATCGCGAGGCGTACGACGGTGATCCCGCCCCATACCGAGAGTGGAAGCGAATCGCCTTGGAGCGCGCAGTGCCTTTCGAGGAGTATGTGAAGGGCCTTGACGTTTGAACCCGAAGAGCTGGGCCAGTCGAAGGCCGACCTGTCGGAGACTCTCCGCGCCATGCGCAGGCGGGCCCGCCGTACCCAGGTGTGGCTCGCCCAGCGCTGCAACATGTCTCAGACCAAGCTGAGCAACATCGAAACCGGCCGGGTCACGCCGGGCCTTGTCGATGTCGAATTAATCCTGAGAGCCCTCGACGCATCCGCGGAAATCGTGGCGGAAGTATCCACGCTGGCGCGACTGGCCAATACGGAATGGCAGAGCAAGCGCGCCTCGTGGCGGCGCGGGCTGGAAAAACGGCAGTCGGAGCTGGCGGGCCTCGAAGCAGAAGCCGTCACACTCCGCTACTTTCTGCCCGCGATGGTGACGGGGCTCCTGGCCACCCCTGAGTACATCAGGGCGAGCCTGGGCCACGCCCCGGTGGACATCTCCAAGACGGTCGCGAAGAAACTGGAGCGGCAATCAGTTCTCCACGACGCCGGGAAGCGGTTCACGTTCCTGTTGACGGAACAGGCCGTCAGGTGGGCCGTTGTCCCACGCCCGGCGATGACAGCGCAGATCGACCACCTCGCCTCACTGTCCCACCTCCCCAATGTGCGCATCGGCGTACTCCCCTTGGGGACAGCTCTCGGACGTGGCCCCATGAACACGTTCACGGTCTATGACCAACGACTGGCGACCGTCGAGACATTCACCGGGCGCATAGTTTTCCAGGACGCCCGGGACATTTCAGAGCACCTCCGGGTATTCACCCAGTACGAGCGTTGCGCCTTGTTCAACCAAGAAGCCAGAGACCTCCTGTCCTCCTGGAGCACCCAATACCGTTCATGATCTTCTACCAGACAACGCGAATAAAGCTGGAGATCTCAGGCTGAACGATCGACGATGTACCCATGCCGACCGCACCGAAGAACCACAGCCGAAACACCCCGCCGGATTGGCGCATCGACCCCATCCCGAGCCGCCAGACGTACCGGGACGAGGACGGGAACATTCGTGTTCCGATGTGGCTGACGAAGAACGGTCGGCATATGGCGGACACGGAAATGGTCCTGCTGCCGTCCGAGGCGGCTTTGCTGATCGACGGACTGGTCAGGGCTTTGCGTGACAACCCCAGGTCGATGCTGCACGAATTGCTGCGGGAATCCGCGACGGCTCTCGCTCCTGGTGTTCTGTACGTGCCGAAGCCGGATCAGTACCGATTCTGAGTTTGCCCGTCACTGATCTCCCAGGAAGGCGCACCCATGCCCGTAACCGACCTGTACAGCCTGCCGATCGACGGAGCCACGTTCTCCAAGGCGTGCGGAGGCAACACGCATCCGGACGGCGAGTCCTGCGCCACGCTGGCGCGGATCGGCCCGGACGCGTGGGCGCTGGGCGATGACAAGCGCCCCGACATGGCCCCGCTGCGCTTCACCACCGAGGAACTGAACGCGGCCGGTATCGACCCGGCCCGCTTCGGTCTCTCGGCCTGACCGGCACTCACCGGCCGGCGGCCGCTGCCCTCCGAGGGAGGGTGGGGGCCGCCTTCACCTGTTCCGGACAAGGACGACCAGGTGCACTACCACGGCTATCTATGGGCCGGCCCCAAGCAGCACTTCGACGAGGACGCGCTGAGACGGCCGCCCCACCCCCTTCCTCCGCCGGCTCCGGCGGGTGATGACGACACCGTGGGGAAACGGCTCGCCGAACGCTACCGAGTGGTGCGGTCAGAGTTTCCCGTCATGGACCTGCCACCGCTGGAGACGGCCTACTGGCTCATCAAGCCCGGCACGCTGGTACGGGGTACGTGGGACGAACCGAAGGAAGCTGCCGAATGGCTCGGGGAACGGCTGACCGAGTTCGCATTCCGATTCGCCTCCGAGGCAGATCGTGACAGCACTCGCCTCGCCATACTCGTCAACGCCGCCGCTGAGCGCCTGGGACGGGGCCGAGACGTATCCCACGGCTTCTACCTCGAACGCCCCTCGTTTCTGTCACTGGCCCTGGTGTGCTGCACCCCCAACCCCACCGCGACCGAATTGAGCTGCCCCGGTCGGCAGCCGTAGCGAAAGACGACGAACGCCCCGCCCCCCAGGGCCAGGGCGTTCATCCAGCCCCGCCGGAACCGCCTTACGGCAGATTCCGAGCCATAACAATCCGCTGCACCTGATTCGTCCCCTCATAAATCTGCGTGATCTTCGCGTCCCGCATCATCCGCTCCAGCGGGTAGTCGCGGGTGTAGCCGTAGCCGCCGAGGAGTTGGACGGCGTCGGTGGTGATTTCCATGGCGGCGTCGGAGGCGTAGCACTTGGCGGCGGCGCCGAAGAAGGTGAGGTCTTCGGGCTTGCCGCCGGCGGAGATGCGTTCGGAGCGGGCGGCGGCCGCGTAGGTGAGCTGGCGGGCGGCCTCCAGCTTCATGGCCATGTCGGCGAGCATGAACTGGACGCCCTGGAAGTCGCCGATCGGCTTGCCGAACTGCTTGCGTTCCTGGACGTAGCCCTTGGCGTAGTCGAGGGCGCCCTGGGCGATGCCGAGAGCCTGGGCCGCGATGGTGATGCGGGTGTGGTCCAGGGTCTTCATGGCGGTGGCGAAGCCGGTGCCCTCGGCGCCGATCATGCGGTCGGCGGGGATGCGGACGTTGTCGAGGTAGACCTCGCGGGTCGGGGAGCCCTTGATGCCGAGCTTCTTCTCCGGGGCGCCGAAGGAGACGCCCGGGTCGGACTTTTCCACGACGAAGGCGCTGATGCCCTTGGAACGCTTCTCGGGGTCGGTCACGGCCATGACCGTGTAGTACTCGCTGACGCCGGCGTTGGTGATCCAGCGCTTGACGCCGTTGAGGACGTAGTGGTCGCCGTCGCGTACGGCCTTGGTCTTCATGCCGGCGGCGTCGGAGCCCGCGTCCGGCTCGCTCAGGCAGTACGAGAACATCGCGTCGCCCTTGGCGAGCGGGCCCAGGTACTTCTTCTTCAGCTCCTCGGAGCCGGAGAGGATGACCGGGAGGGAGCCGAGCTTGTTGACGGCGGGGATCAGCGAGGAGGAGGCGCAGACCCGGGCGACCTCCTCGATGACGATGACGGTGGCCAGCGCGTCCGCCCCGGCGCCGCCGTACGCCTCGGGTACGTGCACGGCGTGCAGGTCGTTGAGGGTCAGCGCGTCCCGGGCCTCCTGCGGGAAGCGGGCCTGCTCGTCCACCTCGGCGGCGAACGGCGCGATCTTCGCCTCGGCGAGCGAGCGCACCGACTCGCGGAGCATGTCGTGCTCCTCGGATGTCCGGTACAGATCGAAATCAGCGGTTCCCGCCAAGGTTTCTCACTCCCCTGAGAGCTGCCTGAGTGCTAACTACCGTTAAGTAACTCGATGAGTCACCCGAATTCTAGGGGCGGTATGACACGCGGGATACGTGAGTTTGCCGACAGCCGACCGTCTGGTCCCGGCCACCGGGCCGGCCGCCCCGTACACCGGCCGGACTATGCTCGGGCTGCTCAGATCTCCCCGTATGCACCTGGAGCACCCATGGCCCTGAAGATCACCGTGATCGGCACCGGCTACCTCGGCGCGACGCATGCCGCGGCCATGGCGGAGCTCGGATTCGAGGTGATGGGCCTGGACATCGATCCGGCGAAGATCGAGATGCTGGAGCGGGGCGAGACCCCGATGTTCGAGCCGGGCCTGGAGGAACTGCTGCGGGCGCACGTCGCCGGCATCGAGGGCGCCAGCGGCCGGCTGCGCTTCACCACTTCCTGGGAAGAGCTGGCGGACTTCGGCGACGTGCACTTCCTGTGCGTCAACACGCCGCAGAAGCACGGCGAGTACGCCTGCGACATGTCGTACGTCGAGTCGGCTGTCGAGTCGCTGGCCCCGCTGCTGCGGCGCCCCGCGCTGGTGGTCGGCAAGTCGACCGTCCCGGTGGGCAGCGCGGCGCGGCTGGCCAAGCGGGTCGCGGAGCTGGCGCCGGCCGGCGAGGACGTGGAGCTGGCGTGGAACCCGGAGTTCCTGCGCGAGGGCTTCGCCGTCCAGGACACCCTGCACCCGGACCGGATCGTGATCGGTGTCGACGGCGGGCGGGCCGAGGAGGTGCTGCGGGAGGTGTACGCAAAGCCCGTGGCCGAGGGTTCGCCGTTCGTCGTGGCCGACTTCCCGACCGCCGAGCTGGTCAAGACCTCCGCCAACTCCTTCCTGGCCACGAAGATCTCGTTCATCAACGCGATGGCGGAGGTGTGCGAGGCGGCCGGCGGCGACGTGGTGAAGCTGGCCGAGGCGATCGGCCACGACGAGCGGATCGGCAAGAAGTTCCTGCGCGCCGGTATCGGCTTCGGCGGCGGCTGCCTGCCCAAGGACATCCGGGCGTTCATGGCGCGCGCCGGCGAGCTGGGCGCCGACCAGGCGCTGACGTTCCTGCGCGAGGTCGACTCGATCAACATGCGGCGCCGCGGCCACATGGTCGAGCTGACCCGGGAGGCGGTCGGCGGCTCCTTCCTCGGTACCCGCGTCGCCGTCCTCGGCGCCACGTTCAAGCCGGATTCGGACGACGTACGGGACTCCCCCGCGCTCAACGTCGCCGGGCAGATCCATCTCCAGGGCGCCCAGGTGACGGTGTACGACCCCAAGGGCATGGCGAACGCCGCGCGCGTGTTCCCGACGCTCGGGTACGCGGACACGGCACTGGAGGCGGTGCGCGGCGCCGATGTGGTGCTGCACCTGACCGAGTGGCGGGAGTTCCGGGAGCTGGATCCGGCCGCGCTGGCCGAGGTGGTGGCCAGCCCCCGCATTCTGGACGGCCGTAACGCGCTCGACCCGGAGCTGTGGCGCAAGGCGGGCTGGACGTACCGGGCGCTGGGGCGTCCGCAGGCGTAGCGGACATGCGTACGCGAGGGGCCGGACTCCGCGGAGTCCGGCCCCTCGTGGTGTTCTGCGCGCCGCTCAGCCGTCGAGGCCGTCGAGCTGCTCGATCGTCGCGATGGACGGTCCGCGCCCGGCCCGCAGCCCCCGCGCGACGTCCTCGGCCCCGCGCAGCACGCGGACCGCGTTCTGCCAGGTCAGCTTGGCCAGGTCGGCCGTGGACCACTTGCGGTCGAGGAGTTCGGCGATCAGGTTCGGATAGCCGGAGACATCGGCGAGGTCGGCGGGGGTGAAGGCCGTGCCGTCGAAGTCGCCGCCGATGCCGATGTGGTCGATGCCGGCGACCTCGCGCATGTGGTCGAGGTGGTCGGCGACGGTGGCGGCGGTGGCGAGCGGGCGCGGGTGCGCCGCCTCGAAGTCGCGGTGCACGGCCATCGCCTCGGCGGTGGTGTCCAGGTGGTGGAAGCCGTGCGCGCGCATGTTCTCGTCCGCGCGCAGCGTCCAGGCGACGGCCGCGGGCAGGATGAACTTCGGTACGAAGGTGGCCATCGCGATGCCGCCGTTGGCGGGCAGCCGCTCCAGCACGTCGTCCGGGATGTTGCGCGGGTGGTCGCAGACCGCGCGGGCGGAGGAGTGCGAGAAGACGACCGGTGCGGTGCTGGTGTCCAGCGCGTCGCGCATGGTGTCGGCGGAGACGTGCGAGAGGTCGACCAGCATGCCGAGGCGGTTCATCTCGCGGACGACCTCGTGGCCGAAGGCGGTGAGGCCGTGCGCGCGCGGCTCGTCGGTGGCCGAGTCCGCCCAGTCGATGTTGTCGTTGTGGGTGAGCGTCATGTAGCGCACGCCCAGTTCGTACAGCGCGCGCAAGGTGGCCAGCGAGTTGCCGATCGAGTGGCCGCCCTCGGCGCCCATCAGGGAGGCGATCCGGCCGTCCGCGCGGGCCGCTTCCATGTCGTCGGCGGTGTAGGCCAGGCGCAGGTCGTCGGGGTAGCGCGCGGCGAGCCGGCGCACCACGTCGATCTGTTCGAGGGTGGCGGTGACCGCCCGGTCGCCCGCGTAGTCGGACCGTACGTACACCGACCAGAACTGCGCGCCGACGCCGCCGGCCCGCAGCCGGGGGATGTCGGTGTGCAGGTGGGCGGTCTGGTCGGCGGCGATATCGCGCCGGTCGAGGTCGTAGCGGACCTGCTCGCGCAGGGCCCAGGGCAGGTCGTTGTGGCCGTCGACGACGGGGTGCTCGGCGAGCAGCGCGCGGGCCGCCTCCAGGGACGCGCTCACTTGCCGCTCCCGAAGCCGAAGGCCGGGGAGGCGACCTTGTTGCGCAGCCGCTTGCCCTTCTCGGTGGCCTGCTCGTTCAGGTGCTGCTGGAATTCGCGCATCCGGGCCTGCAGCTCCGGGTCGTGCGCGGCGAGCATCCGGGCGGCGAGCAGTCCGGCGTTACGGGCGCCGCCGACGGAGACGGTGGCGACCGGCACGCCGGCCGGCATCTGCACGATGGACAGCAGCGAGTCCATGCCGTCCAGGTACTTCAGGGGTACGGGCACGCCGATGACCGGCAGCGGCGTGACCGACGCGAGCATCCCCGGCAGGTGGGCCGCTCCCCCGGCGCCCGCGATGATCGCCTTCAGGCCCCGCCCGGCGGCCTGCTCGCCATACGCGATCATCTCGTGCGGCATGCGGTGGGCGGAGACGACGTCGACCTCGTAGGGGACCTCGAACTCGTCGAGGGCCTTGGCCGCGGCCTCCATGACGGGCCAGTCGGAGTCGGAGCCCATGACGATGCCGACCGTGGGGGAAGTGCTCGCTGTCATTCGGTGATGGTTCCTCGCAAGTAGCCGGCGGCGTGCGCGGCGCGCTCGCGCACGTCGGCCAGGTCGTCGCCGTAGGTGTTGACGTGACCGACCTTGCGGCCGGGCTTCACGTCCTTTCCGTACATATGGATCTTCAGCTGCGGGTCCCGTGCCATGCAATGGAGGTACGCGGAATACATGTCGGGATAGTCGCCGCCGAGGACGTTGGCCATCACCGTCCACGTGGCGCGCGGGCGCGGGTCGCCGAGCGGGAGGTCGAGGACGGCGCGGACGTGGTTGGCGAACTGCGAGGTGATCGCGCCGTCCTGGGTCCAGTGGCCGGAGTTGTGCGGGCGCATGGCCAGCTCGTTGACCAGGACGCGGCCGTCGGCGGTCTCGAACAGCTCGACCGCGAGGTGGCCCACCACGTCCAGCTCCCGCGCGATGCGCAGCGCCAGTTCCTGCGCCTGGCCGGACAGCTCCTCGGACAGACCGGGGGCGGGCGCGATCACCGTGTCGCAGACGCCGTCGACCTGAATGGACTCCACGACCGGGTACGCGACGGCCTGGCCGTGCGGCGAGCGGACGATGTTGGCAGCCAGTTCCCGGACGAAGGAGACCTTCTCCTCGGCCAGAACCGGCACTCCTGCACGGAACGGCTCGGCGGCCTCCTTGGAGGATCGTACGACCCACACGCCCTTGCCGTCGTAGCCCCCGCGGACCGTCTTCAGCACGACGGGGAATCCCCCGCCCTGCCCGTCGCCCGGCCACCGCCCCTCATCGAGGCGCTGCGCGCCGCTGCCGCTGATTTCCTCGGCGAACCGCTCCACATCCGCCGGATCGGCGACGATGCGGTGCCGGGGGCAGGGCGCCCCGATCTCGGTCAGCTTCGCGCGCATCACCCCCTTGTCCTGGGCGTGCACCAGCGCGTCGGGGCCGGGGCGGACGGGGATGCCGTCGGCCTCCAGGGCCCGCAAATGCTCGGTGGGAACGTGCTCGTGATCGAAAGTGATCACATCACAGCCACGGGCGAAGGCGCGCAGCGTGTCCAGGTCGCGGTAATCGCCGATGACGACGTCACCGACCACCTGGGCCGCCGAGTCCTGCGGGGTGTCGCTGAGGAGCTTGAATCTGATGCCGAGGGGGATGCCCGCCTCGTGGGTCATACGGGCGAGCTGGCCGCCGCCGACCATGCCGACTACCGGGAACGTCACGCCCCCAGGGTATCCGTACGGCCGTGGCGCACCGCCGCCCCCTTGGATGAACGCACGAACGCAAGTGCGCCACCCTCACCGTTCCCCGTGTGCGGAGATCACCCGGGCGGTAGGCTCACCGCCGCCGTGGAGGGGGAGAGCGCATGGACGACGGTGGCATACCCAGGCGCACCAGGACCGCGGGGATCGCCTTCGCCGTGGCGGCCCTGCTCGCCGCCGTCTACGCGGTGGTCACCCAGCTGACCGGGCCGGTCGTGTTCGACGAGAGCGACCGGGAGATCTCGGTCACCTCCGGCACCCGCTTCTCCATCCGCCTCAAGGACCACCCGGCCAGCGGCTTCCGGTGGGTCCTCGCCGCACCGCGGCCGGACCCGGCCGTACTGCAAGGAGCCGTCGGGCACTACGACGCCGACGAGCCGGCCCGCGCGGGCTCGGGCGGCTTCCGCTACGTCGATTTCACGGCCCGCGGAACCGGACATACCGAGGTGACTCTCAGGTACTGCTACCGCTGCGGCACCCCGCAGGCCGACGAGCAGGACGAGAACGCCCGGACGCGGCGGTTCCGCGTGACCGTGGACTGACATAACCCCGGAGCCCCTCCGGTCACGGATGGCAGGCAGCACACATCTCCCCTGGTTAGCATGAGCGGGCAGGATGCAGGTTGACGACCGCACCGGAACGCCCACGAACGCCCACCACCAGGAGCTGAACGATCACTATGAGTGAACGGAGCGCACTGCGGGCCCGACTGGACGCACTGGCCCGCGAACTCATGAAGTTCGGCGCCGTCGGGGGCGCGGGAGTCCTCGTCAACTTCGTGGTGTTCAACCTCGTACGGCACCTGACCGAGCTGCCCGTCGTCCGGGCCAGCATCGTCGCCACCGTGGTGGCCACCGGCACCAACTACCTCGGCTACCGCTACTTCACCTACCGGGACCGGGACAAGAGCGGCCGCACCAAGGAGCTGACGCTCTTCCTGCTGTTCAGCGTCATCGGTCTGGTGATCGAGAACGGCGTCCTGTACGTGGCGACGTACGGGTTCGGCTGGGACTCCTCGCTGCAGAGCAACGTCTTCAAGTTCCTCGGCATCGGCCTGGCCACGCTGTTCCGCTTCTGGTCGTACCGCACCTGGGTGTTCCGGGCGCTGCCCGCGCGCAAGGCCGTGGCGACGGCGGAGTCCTTCCTCGCCGAGGCCGAGGCCGAGAGCGCGCAGGAGCGGCGGGCGGCGAGCGCTGCCGCCGCGAAGCGTCCGCGCGAATAGCCCCCGCTGCTACGAAAGACGCCCGCCCGGCGCTCACTCCCCCGACGACGGCTCCGCCTCGCGGGCCAGGAACAGCGCGAACACCGGCGGATGCTGCTGGAGCAGCTCCAGCCGCCCGCCGTCCGCCTCCGCGAGGTCCCGGGCCACGGCCAGGCCCAGCCCCGTCGAATTCCGGCCACTGACCGTACGCTCGAAGACCCGCGAGCCGAGATCCGGCGGTACGCCCCGGCCGGCGTCGGTGACCTCCACGACGGCCTGGTTGCCGGTGACGCGGGTGCGCAGCGCCACCGTCCCGTCCCCGTGCATCAGCGAGTTCTCGATCAAGGTGGCGAGCACCTGGGCCACCGCGCCGGGCGTGCCGACCGCGCGCAGCCCCTTCTTGCCGGAGCGCACGATGGCCCGGCCCGCGCTGCGGTAGGCCGGGCGCCACTCCTCGACCTGCTGCTTGACGACCTCGTCGAGGTCGAAGGCGACGGCGGAGCCGGAACGCGGGTCGCGGGAGTTGGTCAGCAGCCGCTGGACGACGTCGGTCAGCCGCTCGACCTGGCCGAGCGCGATGGTGGCCTCCTCCTTCACCGTGTCCGGGTCGTCGGTGACGGTGATCTCCTCCAGCCGCATGGACAGCGCGGTCAGCGGCGTCCGCAGCTGGTGGGAGGCGTCGGCGGCGAGCCGGCGCTCGGCGGTGAGCATCCGCGCGATCCGCTCGGCGCTGGCGTCCAGCACGTCCGCGACCCGGTCCAGCTCCTGTACGCCGTAGCGGCGGTGGCGCGGACGCGGGTCGCCGGAGCCGAGCCGCTCGGCGGTCTCCGCGAGGTCGGTCAGCGGCGCGGTCAGCCGGCGGGCCTGGCGTACCGCGAGCACCACCGCGGCCAGGATCGCCAGGATCGCGACGGCCAGGATGACCAGCAGCGTCCGGCCGATCTCGGCGCTGACCGTGGAGCGCGGCTCCTGCACGGTGACCGTCTCGCCGCGGTCGCCGTGCTGCGTGGACTCGATGACGTCGCCGGCCGGCCGGGAGCCGATCTCGATGTGCGGCCGGCCGGGCACCTCGATCTCGGCGTACCGCTTCGCGGTGATCTGCTCCGAGAGGATCTCGGGCGTCAGCTTCTCGCCGCTGCCCAGCCGGCTCTCCACGATGCCGACGAGCCGTACGGCCTCGGAGGCGACGCTCTCCTGCGCCCCCGACTGGATGGTGCGGGTCTCCACGATGACCAGTGACACACCGAAGACGGCGATCACCACGAGCACCACGGCGAGGGTGGAGTTGATCAGACGGCGGCGCACGGTGTCCTCCGGGCGGGATGCGTTGGTTCTTCTACTTCTTCCCGCCCGGCGGCGGCCTCTCAGCTCTTCTCGAAGCGGAAGCCGACGCCGCGGACGGTCGCGATGTAGCGCGGGTTGGCCGCGTCGTCGCCGAGCTTCTTGCGCAGCCACGAGATGTGCATGTCCAGCGTCTTCGTGGACGACCACCAGGTGGTGTCCCAGACCTCGCGCATCAGCTGGTCGCGGGTGACGACCCGGCCCGCGTCCCGCACCAGCACCCGCAGCAGGTCGAACTCCTTCGCCGTGAGCTGCAGTTCCTCGTCGCCCATCCAGGCGCGGTGCGACTCGACGTCGATGCGCACGCCGTGGGTCGCGGGCGGCTGCTGCGGCTCGGCGGACGAACCGCGGCGCAGCAGGGCCCGGACGCGGGCGAGCAGTTCGGCGAGCCGGAAGGGCTTGGTGACGTAGTCGTCGGCACCGGCGTCCAGGCCGACGACGGTGTCGACCTCGTCGGCGCGGGCGGTGAGCACGAGGATGGGGAAGGAGTGGCCTTCGTTACGCAGCCGGCGGGCCACCTCCAGGCCGTCCATGCCGGGCAGACCCAGGTCGAGGACGACCAGGTCGATGTTGCCCTGCAGACCGGCGTCTAGCGCCGTGGGGCCGTCCTCGCGCACCTCGACTTCGTAACCCTCGCGGCGCAGGGCGCGGGCGAGCGGCTCCGAGATGGACGCGTCATCCTCGGCGAGCAGTACACGGGTCATGGGCCGATGGTAGTCCGATGTCTTACCTCCTCGGGCGGGACCCGGTGCGCCCGCGGGTGGCCGGAAAACGACCTCCGGGTGGCGCCCCGGGGGCCGCTTCGGGGCGGGGTCGCGACATGCCGGGGCCGACGGGTGATCTTGGCCTGCCCGCCCGCGGGCCGCATCCGCGACCCCCTTCGCGGTTCCCGGTTGCACATGTGACCGTTGTCTCACTCGTCCCACCGGTGCGGTTGCTGGACGTATGGTGTCCCAACGTCCGTAGCACAGCCTCGGGACCAGTGACTCTCAAGAGACGTCATCGGTCCCTCTTGTGTGCGGGCCGGAACCACCGGTCCTGCTACACAGTGAATGACCTGTCGACCGGGTCCACCGCGCAAGCAGCACGGGGGGCGTGGATCCCGGTGTCACGACTGCTCCGCCGATTCCTCTTCCAGTGGCGTCGGCCCCCGGAGGACGTAGGGGGCGGGCAAGGTGACGCCGGTGCCGGTCAGCCCGACCCGGGCGCGCTGCGGGCTCCCCCCACGCGTCCCGAGCACACCTAGGAAGAATCCATGGCGTCCAGCCTGACGAAGGACGCCGCCGCGCAGGGGAACCCTGCCAGCGACGGCAAAACCTTCTTCGGCCACCCCCGCGGACTGGCCACCCTCTTCATGACCGAGATGTGGGAGCGGTTCAGCTTCTACGGGATGCGGGCGCTTCTCGTCCTGTATCTGATCTCGGGCGGTCCTGATGCCAAGGACGGCTCCCAGGGCGGCGGTCTGGGCATCCCCCAGGGCAGTGCCCTGTCGATCTACGCCGTCTACATGGCGATGGTCTACCTGCTCGCCATGCCCGGCGGCTGGTTCGGCGACCGCGTCTGGGGCCCCCGCAAGACGGTGATCGTCGGTGCGTCCGTGGTCATCGCCGGTCACGTCGTGCTCGCGATACCCGGCCAGACGTTCTTCGTCGGCCTGGCGATGGTCGCGCTCGGCTCGGGTCTGCTGAAGTCCAACATCTCCACGATGGTGGGCCACCTCTACAACGGCCCGTCGGACAAGCGCCGGGACGGTGGTTTCACCGTCTTCTACATGAGCATCAACATCGGGTCCACGGCCGCCCCGCTGGTCATCGGCGGCATCGGCCAGAGCGTCAACTGGCACCTGGGCTTCGGTATCGCGGCGGTCGGTATGGCGCTGGGCCTGGTCCAGTTCCTGTTCGGCACCAAGCACCTGGACCCGAAGAGCAGCCAGGTACCGACCCCGCTGTCGACCGAGGAGCGCAACGGCTGGCTGCGCAAGGGCCTGTTCTGGGCCGGCCTCGCCGTGGTCTTCTACGCCGTCATCGGGTTCTCCGGCGTCTTCAACGAGAAGTGGCTGCTGGTGCCGCTCGGCATCATCGGCATCCTGGTCCCCTTCGTGGTGCTGTTCCGCATCAAGCGGGACAAGGACCTGTCGGCCGACGAGCAGAGCAAGGTCAGCAGCTACGTCTGGTTCTTCGTCGCGGCCGCCGCGTTCTGGATGATCTTCGACCAGGCCGGTTCGACGCTGAACGTCTTCGCCGAGAAGAACACCGCGGACACGATCTTCGGGCTGAGCTTCCCCTCGTCGTGGCTGCAGTCGGTCAACCCGATCTGGGTGCTGGCGCTGGCCCCGGTCTTCGCCTCGGTGTGGCTGGCACTGGCCAACCGCGGCAAGGAGCCCAAGACCACCGCGAAGTTCACCATGGGCATGGTGATGATCGGCGCGTCCTACTTCATCTTCCTGCTGCCGATCACCCTGTCCTCGGACGGTGCGAAGGTCACCCCGCTGTGGCTGATCGGTATCTACTGCATGCAGACCATCGGTGAGCTGTGCATCTCCCCGGTCGGCCTGTCGGTGACCACGAAGCTGGCCCCGGCGAAGTACGCCAGCCAGATGATGGGTGTGTGGTTCCTCGCCAACACCGCCGGCGACAGTGTCGTCAACCTCCTGGGGCAGGCCGGTGCCGACCTCTCGGGCAAGGGAGTGCTGATCGGCGAAGCGGTGCTCGCCACCCTGGCCGGCGTGATCATCTTCCTGAACCGGAAGCGGATCAACGGGCAGATGAACGACGTGAACTAGGGCGGCACACTGCCTCCTCCTCACTCCCCGAGGGCCCCGGCGCGGATTCCGCGCCGGGGCCCTCGGGCGTTCCCGGCCGTACGGACCGGTCACCGGCCCAGGCGCCGCCACGGGGTGAGGGTGAACACCGCGCCGCCCAGCAGAACCACCGTGCCCGCGACGAGGGCCAGGGCGCGGAGGGTGCCGTGGTCGTCCGCGCCGGTCTCGGCCAGGTCGCCGGAGGTGCCGCCCGCGCTCGCCGGGCCCGCCGTGCTGCCCGCGGTGGTGCCTCCGGTGGTGCCGGTGCCGCCCGCCGTGGTGCCGCCGGTGCCGCCCTGCTGGGCGGTGGTGTCCAGGGCGAGGGAGACGCCCGGGTCCTTCTCCGGGGTACAGGTCGTGGTCGTGCCCAGGGCCCGTACGGTCAGTACGCCCGGCGTCAGCGTCGCCTTGCCGGTCGCGCCCGGGGTGTAGGTGCCCTTCAGGTCGGGGATCGCGATCGGCTGCCCGGCCTTGACGGGCTCCTTGTTCGCCGGGCCCTCGGCCTTGACCGTGCCCTTGTCGGCGCCGCCGACCCGGACGTCCATGGACGGCTTCACGGCGCCCGCGGGGATGTCCGCCGGGCTGTCCATCACCGACTTGGCGAACTTCACCGTCAGGCCGTAGCCGCCGCCCTTCTTGACGGCGTTGATCTGCACCGGCGAGGTGGCTTTCCGGTCGCCGATGGGGGTCTTGCAGGCGTACGGGACCTGGACGACCTTGCCTTCGTGGGACGTGCCGTCGGAATCGCCGCCGCCGGAGGAGCCGGTGGTGCTGCCGCCTGTGGTGGCCCCGGTGCTGCCGCCGCCCGTGTCGCCGCCTCCCGTACCGCTGCCGCCCGTGCTACCGCCGGTCGTACCTCCCGAGCTGCCCCCGCCGTCGGTCACCTTGATCGTGGCGGCGGGCCGTACCTCCTCCTTGGGGGCGCACTTGGTGTCCGTGGAGATCGGCTTGCTGACGTTGATGGTGTAGGCGCCGGGCGCCAGCGTGACCTCGCCGGGCTTCTCCAGCTTCAGGGTGCCCTTCATGTCCGGGAGCTTCATCGGGCTGTTCTTGGGGATGGGCGGATTCTGCCGCGGTCCCTGGACCTTCAGCTCGCCGCTCTGCGCGCCACCGACCTTGATCGTGCCGGTGGGGCGCACGGTGTCCTTGCCCAGGTCGAGCACGTCGGGGTTCTTGGAGGCGGCCTCGACCGTGCGCCACACGACCTCCACCTCGTCGCCGACCTTCGCCGTCGCGGGCGCCGTCACCGCCGCCCTGGTGGTGCCCTGGACCGCGGGCAGGCCCGAGATCGGCGGCGGTACGCACTCGGTGCGGTACGCCGTCTCCGCGGCCCCGGCCGGCCCCGCGGCCGCCAGGATTCCCGCACCGGCGAGCAGCAGGGCGATCCCGCCCGCGCCCGCTCTCCTGTGTCGCCTCATCACATGGGACCTTTCGCTCTCGGGGGGTCGGCCGGATCGGACGTGGTGGCGGACGGTGCGGTGTCCGGGGTGAACCACGGCAGGGTGGCGGCGGGGTCCGCCGGGGGCGGCGCGGCGTCGGGTGCGGGGGCGCGCCTTCGCATCCGTAACGGGTTACGGAGGGCGCTTCCCGGCTTACGGTGGGCTCCCTCCGGCGTACGGAGGGGACTCCCCGGCGTACGGATGGCTCTCCCCGGCGTACGGGCGGTGCCCTCGCGCGGGCGCACGCGGTCGACGACCGCCATGCCGATACGGAAGACCGCGGCCGGTACGACGACGCACAGCAGGATCCAGAAGAGCGTCACGCCCCACGGCCGCCCGACGCCCCACGGCTGCTCGGCGAGCACCTTGCCGCCGTACTTGAGCGAGACGAGGTAGTCGCCGTGCGCCCCGGCGGGCAGCTCCACCGGCAGCTCGATGCGCTGTCTGCGCCCGGCGGGCACGGTGCCCTGCCACTGCCGCTCCTCCCACTGCGGCGCGTAGACCCCGTGCGAGGTGCCCACCTCGAAGACCGGGTCCTTGGCCGGGGTGGACCCGAGGTTGCCCACGGTGATCACCAGTCGGCGCTGCGGTGGCGCGCCGAACCAGGTCAGCAGCCCGCTGGAGCCCTCAAGGCGCGGCGGAGCCAGCACGCTCAGCCGCCCGCCGGCATCCTCCTGCGGCAGCGGCGCGACGGGGTGCCCGGCCACCGTGAACGGGGCGTCGGCCGCGGCGGGCGCGCCGGTCACCGTGGCGGCGTGCACGACGCACGGGCAGGGCTTGGGCGGCTCGGCGACCGGGATCTCCTTGCGGAAGGCCCCATCCGGGCCGGTGGTCACGGCCCGGCCCGACCCGTTGGCGCAGGCGTTGGTGCCGCCGATCATGTTCTGCCCGCAGATCAGCAGGGTGAGCAGCGTCTTCGGGCGCCAGCCGCGGCCGGTGACGGTGAGGGTGCCGCCCTTGCCCGCTTGCTGGGCGGAGAGGCTGAGGGTGGGGGCGAGGGCGGCTGCGGGGGTGGCGGAGACCGGGGGCGCGGCCTGTAGGGGCAGCAGGAAGGCGAGGGCGGCCAGGACGCTCGTGACGGCGGCGGTGCGGTGGCGGCGGACCCGTACCGTACGGCGCCCGCCCCCGGCCCTCATGCGTCCGCCCCCACCTGGGAGGCGCCCACCTGGGAGGCCCCCACCTGGGAGGCCCCCACCTGCGGGTCCGCCGCTTCGGAGGCCGCCTCTTCGGAGGCCCCCACCTGAGAGGCCGCCCCCTGCGGGGCCACCGCCCGCTGGGCGACCGCTCGGGACTCCCCCGCCCGCCTCCGCCTCCGTACGCGCCACACGGCCGCGCCCGCCAGCAGTCCGGCGGGCGGCAGCGCCGCGGCTACCCACGGCACCGCCGTGTAGGTCGCCCCGGCCGTCCCGCGCGCGCCGCCCGCCGCCGTGGCCGTCAGCCGTACGTCCACCGAGTCGAGCGCGGGCGGATCAGGCCACGGCTCGGTCAGGGGCATTCGGCGGCCCGGCGGCAGCGTGACGGGGAGCGCGCGTGCGGCGCGGTGCAGGGCCGGGCCGAAGAGCCCGTCGGCATGGACGGCGAGGTGCGGCGCGAGCGTGGTGTTGCCGCGGTTGACCAGCACGTACCGGATGACCGCCGCGCTTCCCCGGCGCTCCACCACCACGTCCTCGACGCTCAGCGCGGCCAGCGCGGGCCCGGTCACCCGCAGGTGCACCTGGACCGCGGCTTTCCGGCCGTTCCCCTCGGTGACGAGTGCGGTCGGGTGGTCGCCCGGGGCCGCGTCCCTGGGGACGGTCACCGTGAAGGGCACGTCCGCCCGGGTCCGCGGCGGCACCCGTACCTCTTTCGACGCCGTGGCGAGCCAGCGCCCCGGCCCGGCCGGCACACCGCCCACCCGGAGCGTCACCGCGCTGCCGGTCGGGTTGGTGAGCGCGAGGCGGTCCTTCAGGACCGCTCCGGGGGCGCCTTCCAGATAGAAGTACGGGCGGTCCTGGGCGCTCGGCCGGGCGCCGCCGCCCGGCGCGGGTGCGGCGGTCCACCGCCTGCCGTCCGCGGGCGCGGCATATGCCCCGGCCGGGCTGAGCAGCGCGACGGCGGCCGTCAGGGCGGCCCCCGTGACCACCGCGCGGGTACGGAACGGCATGGGCGGCTCCTGGTGCTGGTGCGGCTCGTGCGCGTACGGCTGGCGGGGCGGCGGCGTACGGCGCCGGGCGGCGGTCTCCCGTCGCCGTACCGGACGCCGGGCGGGCCTTACGCGTCCCTGCGCTGGCGCCGCGTGATCCAGAGCACGCCCGCCGCACCGGCGAGGAGCACCGTGCCGCCGAGGGTGCCGAGGGCGACGGCGGAGTCGGCCGGGCCGGTCTGCGGCAGCTGCTGCCCGCCGCCGGAGCCGCCTGTAGCCGACCCTGAAGTGCCGCTCCGGGAGCCGCCGGTCGTGCCGCCGGTGTCGCTGCCGCCCGTACTGCCGCCGCCACCCGTACCACCGGAACCGTCCGTTCCGCCCGAGCCCTTGACGTCCAGGGTGAGCGACGGCTTCGGGTTGTTGGCGGGGGTACAGGTGGTGGTCGTGCCGAGGGCCTTGATGGTGAGCGTGGAGGCGGTGAAAGTGACCTTGCCGCTCTGCTTGGGCGTGTACGTCCCGCTCAGGTCACTGACCTTGATCGGCGTGTTGGCGGGGATCGCCTTGTCGTTGGGCGGCCCGGACACGGGCACCGTGCCGCTCTCCGCGCCGCCCAGCTTGATGAGCGCGCTCGGCTTCATGGCGCCCGCGCCCAGTTCGACGGGGCTGGAGGAGACGCCCTTCCGGAACGACATCACGAGCTTGTACGCGCTGCCGCTGCGCGTGCTCCGGATGTCGATGGGCGAGACCGCGCTCTTGTTCCCGATCGGCGTCCTGCACTGGTAGTTGACGTCCACGACGTCGGCCCGCGCGTCCGGCGCGGCGACCAGGACCGCGGACCCCGCCGTCAGCGCCACGGCCGCGGCCAGACCGGCCGCGCGGCGGGGGCGCACGGCGTGCTCTTCGTAGAAGCGGGCCACCTTGAGTTCCCCTTCTCGCGGTTGAGCGCCGCCCGATGTTACTGACGGCACATCAGATCGGTGGCTCAAGGTACGCCGGGGACCTTGTCGAGGGAAGTCACAGAACAGGCCGGATCTGTACGGCGCGCGGAAATCAGCGGCCACAGGAGCGGCACCACGCAACGCGCCTGTCCCCTTACCCGGGGTTACGACCGTACGTCATGGGTCATCGAAGGCCGTACACGGCCACGGCATCCCGCTGGAGCCCCCCTGCCCACCGGAACCCCCTCGGTCCCGCCGGAACTCCCTTAGGGCGCGAACGGGGGCCCCGACCAGGGGCCCCTAAGAGGGAGCTGCGAGTTCCGCCCACACGGTCTTGCCCGTGCCGTCGGGGTTGCGGACGACCCCCCAGTCCAGACACAGGCGCTGCACGATGAACATGCCGTGCCCGCCGGGCCGCCCCGCCCGGTGCGGGGTGCGCGGAGCGGGCGAGCCCGCGCCCAGGTCGGTCACTTCGAGGCGCAGCACCTTCGCGTTGCTGCGCAGTCGCAGTTCCTCCGGCCCCTCAGCGTGCAGGCAGGCGTTGGTGACCAGCTCGGATACCACGAGCAGTACGTCCTCGGCGGCAGCCCGCTGGTCGGCACTGGCAGCCGGGAGCCAGCCCCAGTCATGGAGGGCCTGCCGGGCGAAGTCACGGGCCCGCGCAACGGCTCCCTGCACACCCGCCAGGCGCAGCCTGCGGATCTGGCCGGCCGGGACGGCCGGGGAGGCAGAGGGAGCGCCGGCGTTGCCCGGCTCCGGGCCGAGGTCGCCCGGCGGGTACGGCCGGGTGGTGCTCATCAGCGCTTCACCTCACCGATTCGCCATTTCACGGATAGCGGTTACCTGACAGATTCAACAGATTCAGATGTCTCCTGCCCGACGGGACCGTGAGAACACCCACTTCTTGGGTACGGAAGTTGTGACGCGGGCAACGCGCACGAGGGGAACCCCCCGCGACCGCACCGCCCCCGTCGCTTCCGTCAGTCGGCGAGAGCCTTGTCGAGGGAGTCGTGCACGGTGAACACCGCGTCCGCGCCTGTGATCTCGAAGACCCGCGCCACCACCGGCTGCATTCCGGCCAGATGCACCCCGCCGCCCTCGGCCTCCGCCTTCAGACGGGCGCCGAGCAGTACGTTCAGGCCGGTGGAGTCCATGAACTCCAGCTGTGAGCAGTCGACGACCAGTCGCGTGAAGCCGTCGGCGACGCACCCCTCGAGTGATTCACGCAACAGCTCCGCGGTGTGGTGGTCCAGCTCACCCGCGACGGTCACGATCGCGCTGGCACCTTGATGCCGGATAGCGACATTGAGCCGTCCCCGACTGGCACTGCCGACCGTCCCGCGGTCCATGCGCGTGCACCCCTCTTGCTGTCTCGGCGTCCGATTGCTTACGACTGCGCTGACCGAACACTACGCCTTCGATACGCGCAGCTGGTAGCCGAACAACACGCAATCGCTGGCAAACCAGGACAACACGCACTTGCCATCTTCCGGCAAAGCCAGGTAGGCGTAGTAAGGACACGTTCGAAACGGCCGGCTTTGGAGGCGCCGCACACCGCAGCTTCACATAGAGGCATCGGCAGCCATATGCCGAGAACGATGGAGGACAACATGTCACCCCGGCTCGACGAATTGCGCACCGAAGACACCACGGAGACCGCGTCGTCGACTCCCTTGTCAGAGACCACCCTCGCCAAGGCCGCTCTCACCGAAGCCGTCCTGGCCGACGCCGCCCTGCCCGACCGGTCCCACGGTTCTGGTTCCCCGCATCTCACTTCTGAATCGTCCGAAACGGACGCGGCGGGAATTCCCGGGATCGACGGGCTGCCCGAGATCCCCCCGTACGACGAGGTGGGGCCGCTGGACGCACGGGCCCTGTCCAAGACCCTCTTCGAGCGACTGGAGTCGCTGGAGGAAGGCACCCACGAATTCGCGTACGTCCGCAACACCCTGGTCGAACTCAATCTCGCGCTCGTGAAGTTCGCGGCCTCCCGGTTCCGCTCCCGCAGCGAGCCCATGGAGGACATCGTCCAGGTCGGCACCATCGGCCTGATCAAGGCGATAGACCGCTTCGAGCTCAGCCGGGGCGTGGAGTTCCCGACGTTCGCCATGCCGACCATCGTCGGCGAGATCAAGCGCTTCTTCCGCGACACCAGCTGGTCCGTGCGGGTGCCCAGGCGCCTGCAGGAACTGCGTCTGGACCTGGCCAAGGCCGGCGACGAGCTGGCGCAGCAGCTGGACCGCTCCCCGACCGTGAGCGAGCTGGCCGAACGCCTCGGCATCACCAATGACGAGGTCATCGAGGGCATGGCGGCGAGCAACGCGTACACCGCCAGCTCGCTGGACGCCCAGCCGGAGGAGGACGACAACGAGGGAGCCCTGGCCGACCGCATCGGCTACGAGGACCACGGCCTCGAAGGCATCGAGTACGTCGAGTCCCTCAAGCCGCTGATCGCCGAGCTGCCGCCGCGCGACCGCAAGATCCTCTCCCTCCGCTTCGTCGCCAACATGACGCAGTCGGAGATCGGCGAGGAACTGAACATCTCTCAGATGCACGTCTCGCGCCTGCTGTCCCGCACGCTGGTACGGCTCCGCAAGGGGCTGATGGTCGAGGAGTGATCCCCGCGACCACCCCGCGGTCGCAGCCGGTCCGACGGCCCGGCTGATGCCCGCGCAGAGGAGGGCCTGCCCCGGAATCTCGGGACGGGCCCTCCTCTGCTGTACGGGTGCGCTCGCCTCCGCCGTGCAGGGCGCTCGGTTTACGGGGCGCGCAGGTGGTGCACGTACGCCGGTGGCAGGTTGCGCCATACCGTGCTGCGCCCCTGCCCGTACCGCTTCCGGTACTCGGCCAGCACCTCTGCCACGGCGCGGTGCCGGGCCGCCTCGGACCGGCCGGCCACCAGTGCGCGGGCCGGCGCGGTGCCCAGATAGGCGAAGTACGTGAGGTGTCCGCCCGGCCGGAGCACGGACAGGTAGCGGTCCAGGATCGTTCGGACCTCGTCCGGCTCGAAGTTGGTGAACGGCAGGCCGGAGACGACCGCGTCGTACCGGCGGTCCAGGGGGACGTCGGTGATCGAGCCGGGGAGGATGCGTATCCGGTCGGCTGCCGCGGACAGGGCGGTGTCCGTGCGCAGCGCGCCGTTCAGGGCCGCCACGAAACGGGGGTTGATCTCGACCACGTCCAGGTGGTCGGCGGGCCGCAGCAGCCCGGCCAGCGCGCGGGTGACCGGGCCGGTGCCCGCACCCGCTTCCAGCACGGCCGCCGGGCGGCCGGACCGCCGCATCTCCCGGGCGAGCGGGGCGGCCAGACGGGCGGCCAGCGACGGGCTGCTGGCCGCCACGGCGCCGGTGGTGTGCGGGGTACGGACCGCCTCGCGCAGGAAGCGGACAGGGCCGGTGGCGGTGGGGGCGGCGGGGGCCGGTGTCACGTTCATGCTGGTGACGCTAGGAAGCGCCGGGGCCCGGTCCATCGGCCGTTGTGCGAGGGGCACCCCGTACGAAAGTAGGGGGCAGATGCGGCCGTAGGTCGAATGTGCGTGCCCTGCCGCAGCCCTATGCTCGACGCGTGCTGAAGGTGACGAAACGGGCCAGGCCGAAACCGGGGATGACAAACCCGGGCAGGCCGGGCCTGGCGCGGACGGAGCGCGGCTGGCCCTGGTGGGCCGAGGCGCTGCTGCTGGCCGCCGTCGCCCAGGAGGCCGGACAGGAGGCGTACATCAGCGCGGGCGGGACCGTGCTGAGCCCGGAGGTGGCCCTGGCCGTCGCCGGGGCCCTGTCGGTGGCACTGCGCTACCGCCACCCGGTGGTCGCCCTGGTCTGCACGGTCGCACTCGCCGCCGGACTGGGCATGGTGCTGCCACTCCTGGTGGTGCTCTTCCACCTGGTCGCCCACGGCCGCCTGGTCATCCCCTTCGTGGCCGCGGCCGCCGCCCTGACCGGGAACGCCCTCGTACAGCCACCGCAAAGCCTGTGGATGAGCCGTTCGTACGGCCCGCTGCTGCCGCTGGGCGTCGTGCTCGCGCTGGGGCTCTGGGCGAGCAGCCGGCGCCGTCTGGAGGCCGCCCTCGCCGCGCGCGTCGAGCAGTTGCGGGTGGAGCGCGAACTCCGCGCCGAACAGGCCCGGCTCACCGAACGCGCCCGTATCGCCGCCGAAATGCACGATGTCCTCGCCCACCGGCTGACGGTCCTCGCGCTGCACACCGGCGCCCTGCAACGACGTGCCGACACCCTGCCCGCACCGGTCGCGGACCGGCTTGCACTGCTGCGCACCACCTCGACCGAGGCGCTCGGCGATCTGCGGGACGTACTGGGCGCGCTGCGCGACACCGAAGGCCGGCCGGAGCAGGCCGCGACGGGCGCCTCGCGGATGCCAGGGCTGCGCGAACTCCCCGCGCTTCTGGACGAGGCACGCGCCGCCGGCCAGAAGATCGAGGCCGACATCGAGGGCGACGGCCGCGGCCTGCCCGCCGGCCGGCGCCTGGCCGTCCACCGGCTCGTCCAGGAGTCCCTGACCAACGCCCGCAAGCACGCGCCGGGCGCAGCCGTGCGGGTGACGGTGCGTTACGGACCGCACGAGACCGCCATCGAGATACGCAACGCCCCGGCGCCGACCGGAGCAGAGGCCCCGGCAGCCCTTCCGGCCAGCGGCTACGGCCTGCTCGGCCTGACCGAACGGATGTCCGCGCTCGGCGGCACCCTGGAGTACGGCCCGACGCGGGACGGCGGCTGGCGCATCGCCGCCACCCTCCCGACGCACTCCGAACCGGACGCACCGACAACGGGAGCGACATGATCCGCATGCTGGTCGCCGACGACGACAGCCTGGTCCGCCTCGCGCTGACGGACATCCTCGGCGACGCGCCCGGCATCACCGTCGTGGCCGAGGCGGCGGACGGCGCCGAAGCCGTCGAACTGGCCCGTGCCCACCGGATCGACGTGGCGCTGATGGACATCCGCATGCCACGCCTGGACGGCATCGCCGCCACCGAACGGCTGCGCGGACTGCCGCAGCCGCCCGAGGTCGTGGTGCTGACCACCTTCGACCTCGACCAGTACGTCTACGACGCGCTCACCGCGGGCGCCTCGGGCTTCCTCCTCAAGGACAGCGACCCGGCGGAGATCATCCGCGCCGTACGGGTCGTCGCCGAGGGCCAGGCCATGCTCCACCCCACGGCCGCCCGCCGCCTGATCGACCGCTACCACCACACCACCCGCACCACCCCACAAGCCCACTCCCGCATCGAACGCCTCACCCCCCGCGAGACCGAGGTGCTGGCCCTCCTCGCCGACGGCGCCTCCAACGCGGAGATCGCAGGCGCGCTGTCGATGCGAGAGAGCACGGTCAAGGCCCATGTCAGCCGGATTCTGGCGGCGCTGGAGGTGGGCAATCGGGTGCAGGCGGCGCTGTATGCGCGGGATGCGGGGGTGGTGGGGTGAGGAAACGCGAGGGCCGTGCCCCGGAAGCGGTATGGCTCCGGGGCACGGCCCTGCTGATCAGCGCGTGATCACAGCTTGGTGGTGATCACCGCGATGGGGCGCTCGTCGTCCTTCTCGCCCGGCGCCACATAGTTGGCGGTGACCTTCACCTGGTCGCCCTTGACGAAGTGCGAACCCTTGGTCGGCCGCAGCTTCACCGTGAGGACGCGGTCGTTGTAGTCACAGATGATCTTGTCGGCCGCGACCGCGCCGGTCGCCACCGACTTGGCGTCCTTCCCCTTCTCCACCTTGGTCATCTTGCCGACCAGCTGCCACTTCAGACCGGTGTCGCAGGAGTACTTGACGGTCATGGACAGCGCACCGCCGCGCAGCTGCGCGCGCTCGATCGAGATCAGGTTCGCCTTCGCCGCGGCGCCCGGCGCCATGGCCAGGGAGGCGCCGCCGAGGACGGCGACGGCGGCCGCGGTGCCGGCGATGCGGGTCTTCAGACGGGTCGACTTCATGTGGGTTCCTTCCCCCCCGCGCGGTCACCCTGGTCGCGCACAGGGGGAAACCGAGGTTTCTCCGACTGTGCGGGCGACTGCGACAGTTGTTCGTATTGAGGTCTGGAGATTACGTGATCTACGCAATGTCCGGTACCGGAATATGACCGAGCCGCTGTGTGATCAGACGCACACGCCTCGCTGCCAGACCCGGGAGACGAGCGGGACACCCGGGCGGTAGGCGAGGTGGACGTGCGAGGGGGCGTCGAGGAGGGTGAGGTCGGCGCGGGTGCCGGGGGTGAGGCGGCCGATGTCGGTGCGGCGCAGGGCCGCGGCGCCGCCCGCCGTGGCGGACCAGACGGCTTCGTCGGGGGTCATCCGCATGTCCCGTACGGCGAGCGCGATGCAGAACGGCATCGAGCTGGTGAAGGACGAGCCGGGGTTGCAGTCGGTGGACAGCGCGACGGTGGCGCCCGCGTCGAGGAGGGGGCGCGCGTCGGGCCACTGGGCGCGGGTGGAGAACTCGGCGCCGGGCAGCAGCGTGGCGACGGTCGAGCTGTTGGCGAGCGCGTCGATGTCGGCGGCGTCCAGGTGGGTGCAGTGGTCGGCGGAGGCGGCGTCGAGTTCGACGGCGATCTGCACGCCGGGGCCGTGGTGGAGCTGGTTGGCGTGCACACGCGGGTGCAGGCCCCTGGCCTTGCCCGCGGTGAGGATGGCGCGGGCCTGGTCGCCGTCGAAGGCACCCTGTTCGCAGAACACGTCGATCCAGCGGGCGTGCGGGGCGCAGGCGTCCAGCATGGGGCCGGTGACGAGGTCGACGTAACCGGCGGGGTCGTCGGCGTAGTCGGGGGAGACGATGTGCGCGCCGAGGAAGGTGACCTCGTCGGTGTGGGCGGCGGCGATGCGCAGGGCGCGGGCCTCGTCCTCGACGTTCAGGCCGTAGCCGGACTTGGTCTCCAGGGTCGTGGTGCCCTGGCGCAGCGCCTCGGCCAGGTACTTGGCGACGTTGGCGTGCAGGTCCGCGTCGGTGGCGGCGCGGGTGGCGGCGACGGTGGTGCGGATGCCGCCGGCCGAGTACGCACGGCCGGACATCCGGGCGTTGAACTCGGCGGTGCGGTCGCCGCCGAAGACCAGGTGGGAGTGGGAGTCGACGAAGCCGGGGAGCGCCGCGCGGCCCTCGGCGTCGACGCGGTTGTCAGTGGCGGGTGCTTTGCTTGTCGGACCGACCCAGGCAACGCGGTCGCCGTCGAAGACGACCGCCGCGTCCTGGAGCAGACCGAGGGGGCCTTCACCGAGGGAGGGGTCGTTGGTGACGAGACTGGCGATGTTGGTGATGACGGTGGTGCTGCCGCTCGCGGCGCGCTCCGCGGCAGGGGTGTCGGGGTGGGTCATCGTGGGGGTGCTCTCCTTCGGCCGCGGGTTCAGCCGCGTACGGCTTCGATGGCCTCGGCCAGTGCGGTGGGGACGTCGGGCACGAGCGTGTGGACCCCGTCGCGTACGACCTGACGGCCGCCGACGACCGTATGGCGCACATCCGCCCCGGAGGCGGCGAATACCGCCGTCTCGGCGCCCAGCCTGGGCCGTGGGCCCGCGGTGCGTACGGAGTCCAGCGCGATCGTGGTGAGGTCGGCGAGCGCGCCGCGCTCGATGGCGCCGGCCTCGTGCCAGCCCAGCGCGGCGTGGCCGTCGGCGGTGGCGGCGCGCAGCAGGGCGGCGGCCGTCCAGTGGCCGCGGGTGCGGGTGCGCAGCCGTTCGTCCAGTTCCATCGCGCGGGCCTCTTCGAAGAGGTCGATGACGGCATGGCTGTCGCTGCCGAGCGACAGGGGGCAGCCGGCGGCCTGGAGCTGGACGGCGGGGCCGATGCCGTCGGCGAGGTCGCGTTCGGTGGTGGGGCACATGCACACCCCGGTGGTGGCGGCGCCCAGCAGCCGTACGTCCTCGCCGGTCAAGTGGGTGGCGTGCACGGCGGTGGTGCGGCGGCCCAGCACGCCGTGTTCGGCGAGCAGTTGGGTGGGTGTGCGGCCGTGCGCTTCGCGGCAGGCGTCGTTCTCGGCGGTCTGCTCGGAGAGGTGGACGTGCAGCGGTGCCTGCCGCTGCCCGGCCCACTCCGCGACGGTGCCCAGCTGGTCGGCGGGCACGGCCCGTACGGAGTGCACGGCCGCGCCGATACGGGCGTGCGGCCTGCCCTCCTTCAGGGCGGACGCGCGCTCGGCCCAGGCGTCGGCGGTGCCGTCGGAGAAGCGCAGCTGGTGGTGGTTGGGCTCGGCGCCGAAGCCGGAGGAGAGGTAGGCGGTGTCGAGCAGGGTGATGCGGATGCCGGCCTCGTCGGCGGCGGCGATCAGGGCTTCGCCCATCGCGTTGGGGTCGGCGTAGCGGGTGCCGCCGGGACCGTGGTGGAGGTAGTGGAATTCGCCGACGCAGGTGATGCCGGTCAGCGCCATCTCCGCGTAGACGGCCCGCGCGAGCGCGTAGTAGGAGTCGGGGGTGAGCTGGGAGGCGACCTGGTACATCACCTCGCGCCAGGTCCAGAAGGTGCCCGAGCCGACCTGGACGGTGCCGCGCAGCGCCCGGTGGAAGGCGTGCGAGTGGGCGTTGGCCAGTCCCGGGAGCGTCAGGCCGCGCAGGGCGACGGCGCCGGGCGGCGGGGCCGGGACCTCGGTCCGTACGGCGGCGATGCGCCCTTCCGCCGGGTCCACGTCCACGGCCACACCCGGCTCGACGTGGCTGCCGAGCCAGGCGTGTTCCAGCCAGTACGTCTTCGGGGCGGCCGGCCGCGGCCCGTCGCCGGTTCGCGGGGTCGGTGCGGGTTCCTGCGGCGTCACCTGCACGCCAGGCCCTCCAGTACGTCGGCGAGTGCGGTCACCCCGGCGACGCAGTCGTCCTCGGCCGCGTGTTCGGCGGGCGAGTGCGAGACGCCGGTGGGGTTGCGTACGAACAGCATGGCGGTGGGGACGCTTGCGGACAAAATACCCGCGTCGTGTCCGGCGCCGGTGCCCAGCACGGGCACCTCGCGGGCGCCGCCCGGACGGCCGTCCGCCGCCCGGCCGAGGATCTTGGCCAGCTCGTCCCGCAACGCGTGCCCGAACTCGACGACGGGGGTGAAGGATTCCCGGGTGACGCGGACGTCGACGCCGTCGCGCGCGGCGCGCTCGGCGGCCGCCCGCTCGATGGCGGCGACGACGGTGTCCAGCGTGTCCTGGTCGGCGGCGCGGGAGTCCAGCCAGCCGCGGACCAGCGACGGGATGGCGTTCACGCCGTTCGGCTCGACGCTGGTCTTGCCGAAGGTCGCCAGCGCACCGGCCAGTTCGGCGTGCTCGCGGGCGGCGAGCACGGTCGCCGCGTAGGTGAGCATCGGGTCGCGCCGGTCCGCCAGCCGGGTGGTGCCGGCGTGGTTGGCCTCGCCGTGGAAGTCGAACCGCCAGCGGCCGTGCGGCCAGATGGCGGAGGCGATGCCCACGGGGTCGCCGGTCAGATCGAGCGCCCGGCCCTGCTCGACGTGCAGCTCGACGAACGCGCCGATGCGGGAGAGCCGGTCGGGGTCCGGGCCGATGGCGTCCGGGTCGTAGCCGGCCCGCTCCATCGCCCGGGGCAGCGTCGTGCCGTCGGCGTCCCGCAGTTCACGGGCCCGCTCCACGGTGAGCTGTCCGGCGCTGAGCCGGGAGCCGACGCAGGCCAGGCCGAAGCGGGCGCCTTCCTCGTCGCCGAAGTTGACGACGGCCAGGGGCTTGGCGGGCGTGGCGCCCCGGCGGCGGAGTTCGTCGAGCGCGGCGAAGGAGGACACGACGCCGAGCGGTCCGTCGAAGGCGCCGCCGTCCGGGACGGAGTCCAGGTGGGAGCCGGTGACCACGGCGTCGCCCGCGGCCACGTCCGCGGCGGACGCCGCGCCGAGCCAGGCCCACTGGTTGCCGTTGCGGTCCACCTCGTAGGCCAGTCCGCGGGCGCGGGCCTGGTCCGCGAACCAGGCCCGGCAGTCGGCGTCCGCGCCGGTCCAGGCGTAGCGGCGGTAGCCGCCGGTGCCGGAGTGGCGGCCGATGGCGGCGAGGTCGCGCCACATGGCGTGAAAGGACGCCCCGCCCGTACCGGCCGCGTCCGCCGTCGGCCTGTCCGCCCCCGCCGGGCCGCCCGCCTCCGCCGAGCCGCCCGCCCCCGCCGAGGCGTCCCGCCGCATCTCGTGGAAGGACGCCCCGCCCGTACTGGCCGCCTCCGCCGCCGGCCTGTCCGCCCCCACCGAGCCGCCCGCATCCGGACCGCCCGCATCCGGACCGCCCGCCTCCGGACCGCCCACCTCCGACGAGGTCACTCGCCCTCCCGCATCGGGATGCGGACGCCGCGTTCGGCCGCGACCTCGTCGGCGCGCTCGTATCCGGCGTCGACGTGGCGGATGACGCCCATGCCCGGGTCGTTGGTCAGGACGCGGCGGATCTTCTCGCCCGCCAGCGGGGTGCCGTCGGCGACCGTGACCTGGCCGGCGTGGATGGAGCGGCCCATGCCGACGCCGCCGCCGTGGTGCAGGGACACCCACGAGGCGCCGGAGGCGACGTTGACCATGGCGTTCAGCAGCGGCCAGTCGGCGATGGCGTCGGAGCCGTCGAGCATCGCCTCGGTCTCCCGGTACGGGGACGCCACCGAACCGCAGTCCAGGTGGTCGCGGCCGATGGCCAGCGGGGCCTGGAGGGTGCCGTCGGCGACCATGTCGTTGAAGCGCTCGCCCGCCTTGTCGCGCTCGCCGTAGCCGAGCCAGCAGATTCGGGCCGGCAGGCCCTGGAAGTGCACCCGCTCGCCGGCCAGCTTGATCCACCGGGCGAGGGACTCGTTCTCCGGGAAGAGGTCGAGGATCGCCCGGTCGGTGGCGGCGATGTCCTTGGGGTCGCCGGACAGCGCGGCCCAGCGGAACGGGCCCTTGCCCTCGGCGAACAGCGGCCGGATGTAGGCGGGCACGAAGCCGGGGAAGGCGAACGCCCGCTTGTATCCGGCGAGTTCCGCCTCGCCGCGGATGGAGTTGCCGTAGTCGAAGACCTCGGCCCCGGCGTCCATGAAGCCGACCATGGCCTCGACGTGCCGGGCCATCGACTCGCGGGCCCGGTGGGTGAAGTCGGCGGGCTGCTCGGCCGCGTAGGTGGCCATGTCCGCGAAGTCGATGCCCAGCGGGAGGTACGACAGGGGGTCGTGGGCGGAGGTCTGGTCGGTGACGATGTCGATCGGCGCGCCGTCGGCGAGCATGCGCGGCAGCAGTTCCGCGGCGTTGCCGAGCAGACCGATGGAGAGCGGCTTGCGCTGGTCACGGGCCTCGACGGCGAGCTGGAGGGCGTGCTGGAGACTGTCGGCCTTGACGTCCAGGTAATGGTGCTCGATGCGCCGCTCGATGGCGCGCGGGTCGCAGTCGATGCAGATCGCGACGCCGCCGTTCATCGTGACGGCGAGCGGCTGGGCGCCGCCCATGCCGCCGAGCCCGGCGGTGAGCGTGATCGTCCCGGCGAGCGAGCCGTCGAACCGCTTCGCGGCGACGGCGGCGAACGTCTCGTACGTGCCCTGGAGGATGCCCTGCGTGCCGATGTAGATCCACGAACCGGCCGTCATCTGGCCGTACATGGTCAGGCCCAGGGCCTCCAGGCGCCGGAACTCCTCCCAGTTGGCCCAGTCGCCCACCAGGTTGGAGTTGGCGATCAGCACCCGCGGCGCCCATTCGTGCGTCTGCATGACGCCGACCGGTCGGCCCGACTGGACGAGCATCGTCTCGTCCTGCTTGAGCGTGGTCAGCGTGCGCACCATCGCGTCGAAGGAGCGCCAGTCGCGGGCGGCCTTGCCGGTGCCGCCGTAGACGACGAGCTGGTCGGGGTGCTCGGCGACCTCCGGGTCGAGGTTGTTCTGCAGCATGCGCAGCGCGGCTTCCTGCTGCCATCCCCGGGCGCTCAGTTCCGTACCGCGCGGTGCCCGCACGGGTCGCGGTCCTGACATGGGCCGTGCCTCCCTGACGTCGATGCGAATGGATCGAGCTATTCACATCTTGAGGTGTTGAATATGCCTAGTCAACAGGTTGGGGCGGGGCGTTCACCGCCCCGCCCCTCCGGCCGGGCCCTCAGCGCACCGTCTGGTCCCCGTCCGGCACATCCGTCACCGTGACCTTGGCGCGCGGCTGCCCCAGGCCGTCCGCCACCGCCGCCGCCAGGCCCTCCGGGTCCGGACGCGTCGGATACGGAACGGTCTCCCCGTCCCCGTAGCTCTCCACGGCCTTCGTGAAGTAGCCGGGGTGCCAGGCGCCGACCGCGCCCCTGACCTCGACCGCCGTCACACGCCGGCCGCCCACCCGGTCCCGCAGGGCGCCGAGGATGCGGTCGGAGCGGTACTCCCCCGGCACCTGGAACAAGCTGGCGTGCGCGCCGACCAGGCCGCCGTCCGCGAGGCGGACCGTCACGGTCAGGCAGCTGGTCACGCTCGGGTAGAGCAGCGTGCCGCCGGGACCTGTCTCCCGGACCTGGCCCTCGGTGATCCGTACGGCCGGAGCGGAAGCCGGGGCGCCTGCCGCCGTGTCCCCGTCGAGCTGGGACTGCGCCACGGCCGCCCCCGTACCGGCGTGCAGCGCCAGCACCGCGAGCGGTACGGCGAGAAGCCGCAGCCCCCGCAGTCCGCGCCCCTGACCCGCCCCTGCCGTCTTCTTCGTCAACACAGCTTTCCCTTCACCTGTACATGGCCTCACCACCTTTACAGCACGAACCCCCGCGGGAACGGATCGGACGGATCGAGGACGTACCGGGCCGTGCCCGTGATCCAGGCGCGGCCGGTCACCGTCGGCACGACGGCAGGCCGCCCGCCGACCCGGTCCGTGCCCACCAGACGGCCCCGGAAGCGGGTGCCGATCAGGGATTCGTTGACGAAGGGCCGGTCGAGGGGGAGTTCGCCGCGCGCGTGCAACTGGGCCATCCGGGCGCTGGTGCCGGTGCCGCAGGGCGAACGGTCGAGCCAGCCGGGGTGGATGACCATGGCATTACGGGAGTCGGAGCCGTCCGGGCCCGGCGTGCCGGGGGCAGTGAACTGGACGTGGTGGCAGCCGGAGATGGCCGGGTCGGTGGGGTGGACGGGCCGGTCCCGTTCGTCGACCGCGGCCATCACGGCCAGGCCCGCCGCGATGATGTCGTCCAGGTGGGCGGCGGCGAACGGGATGCCCAGCGCGGCGAGCGGGGTGATCGCGTAGAAGTTGCCGCCGTACGCCAGGTCGTAGCGGACCTCGCCGTAGCCGGGCACCTTCACCACGGCGTCCAGTTCGTGCGCGTACGAGGGCACGTTGCGGATCGTGACGTGTTCCGCGCGCCCGTCGCGCACCGCGACCCGGGCCGCGACCAGCCCGGCCGGGGTGTCCAGCCGTACGGTGGTGACCGGCTCGGTGACTTCCACCAGGCCCGTTTCCACCAGGACCGTCGCGACGCCGATGGTGCCGTGCCCGCACATCGGCAGGCAGCCGGAGACCTCGATGTAGACGACGCCCCAGTCCGCGTCGGGCCGGGTCGGCGGTTGCAGGATCGCCCCGCTCATCGCGGCGTGCCCGCGCGGTTCGTTCACCAGCAGTTGGCGGATCGGGTCGAGGTGTTCCATGAAGTACCGGCGGCGTTCGGCCATGGTCGCGCCGGGGATGGTGCCGACGCCGTCCGTGACGACGCGCGTCGGCATGCCCTCGGTGTGCGAGTCCACGGCGCTGAAAGTGCGCACGCTGCGCGCGGCGAACGATCCCCGGGCGCCGGACGTCATCACCCGGCCGCTTTCACCCAGGTCTCCAGCGCCTGGACGGCGCCGCGCATGTCCGCGTCCAGTTGCCGCCGCTGGTCCGGGAGCAGCGGGCCGCGCGGCGGCCGGCAGGGCCCTCCGTAGCGCCCGACGAGGTCCATCCCGCGCTTGATGGCCTGCACGAACTCGGTGCGCGAGTCCCAGCGGAACGCGGCGACCAGCGGCTCGTACAGCTCCCGCGCCTCGGCGACGCGCCCTTCCAGGGCCAGTTCGTAGAGGCGTACGGACTCGGCGGGGAAGACGTTGGGGAAGCCGGCGAACCAGCCGGTGGCGCCCATCAGCAGCGCCTCCAGCACCAGGTCGTCGGCGCCCGCGACCACCTCCAGGCCGGGGGCCTGCTCCTTGATGTGCAGCACCCGGCGGATGTCGCCGGAGAACTCCTTGACGGCCACCACACCGTCGATCGCGGCGACCTCCCGCAGGATCTCCGGAGTGAGGTCGATCTTGGTGTCGAGCGGGTTGTTGTAGACCATCACCGGCAGCCCGACGGCCGCGACCTCCTCGAAGTGCCGCACGATCTCGGCGGTGTTGGCGCGGTAGAGGGTGGGCGGCAGGCACAGCACGCCGTCCGCGCCGTCCTCGGCCGCCAGCTCCGCCCAGTACCGCGCCTGGTGCGCACCGGCCCCGTGCACACCGGCCACGACCAGCGCGTCCCGCCCCACCGCCGCGACGGCCGTACGGGCCACGGCGCGCCGTTCGCCGTCGGTGAGGGAGGAGTACTCGCCGAGCGAACCGTTCGGCCCGACCCCGTGACAGCCGTTGTCGACGAGCCAGCGGCAGTGGTCGGCGTACCGGTCGAGGTCGGGCCGCAGCCCGGCGGGCGCGGAGCCGTCCTCGGCGTACGGGAGGGCGGTGGCGACGATGACGCCGGTCAGGGACGTACGGGAGGCGGCACGGGACGTACGGGACTGCGGCGTGGCGGAATCCGTCATGGCGGGTCCTCTCGGTACGGCGGGTTGGTCGGAGGTGCGGTTCAGGACTGGATGGGGTTCAGGACTGGGTGGGTGTGGGATCGGAGGGGGGCTCGGGGACGGGGTCAGGTACGGGGTCGGGCCCGGCCGCGTCCGTGCTCGGCGCGTCCGTGCTCGCCGCGTCCGTGCTCGCCGCCTCCGTACCTGCCGCGTCCGCCCCCGCCGCGGCCAGATCCGCGAGCCGTACCGGCTGGGCGATCGGGCGGCGGTCGGCCGTCTGCGGGTCGGGCAGGGCGTCCGGGCCGCACAGGCCGGCCGCGTTGCGGGCGCAGATCCGGCCCTGGCAGGGGCCCAGCCCGACGCGCGTGGCGAGCTTGAACGTCCGCATGCCGTCGGCGGACAGGAGGTCGGTACGCACCTGCCCGTACGGCACCTCCTCGCAGCGGCAGACGAGCGTGTCCGCGTCGGGCCAGGTGCGCCACCCGGGGCGTACGGGGTGGGTCGCGGCGAGCAACCGGGCGAAGCGGCGGCCCGCGATCACCCGCCGCCGGACGGCCGGGGCGCGCCGCGCCGTACCGGAGGGCGCGCCGGCCCACCGTGCCGCCGCCAGCCCCGCCAGCTCGCCTTCGGCCGCCGCGAGCGCCGCGCCGCCGATGCCGGTGGGCTCGCCCGCCGCGTACACGCCGGGTACGGACGTCTGCTGCGCGGGCCCGACCGCGACCCAGGCGCCGTCGCGCAGCGCGCATCCGGCGGCGAGGGCGAGTTCCAGCTGCGGTGTGAAGCCGTAGCCGACGCAGAGGGCGTCCACGTCCTCGATGCGGTGCTCGGTACCGGGCACGACGCTCCAGTCCGGTGCGAGGCGGGCCACCGTCACCGCCTCGACGCGGTCCCGTCCGTGCGCGGCGACAACGGCCCGGCGGGGCCGGTAGGGGACGCGGTGCCGCGCCAGGGTGGCGGCGTACGCGAGGAGTTCGGGGAACTTGCCGCTGCCGTCGCGGAGCGCGGCGACGGGCGCGCGCAGCCAGGCGGCGGGCGTACCGGCCTCGTACACGGCCAGGACGCGTGCGCCCACGCTGAGCAGCGACGAGGTGACCGGCAGCAGGAACGGCCCGGTGCCGGAGACCACCACCCGGCGGCCGATCGCCGTCCGCTGCCCCTTGGCGAGCGCCTGCGCCGCGCCTGCCGTGACGACGCCCGGCAGGTCCCAGCCGGGGAACGGCAGCGCCCGGTCGTACGCGCCGGTGCACAGGACCAGCGCGTCGGCGTGCAGGGTGTACGGCGTACGGGCGGGGGCGTCGGCGGGGCCTTGCAGCACGTGGACGGTCCAGCCGCGGCCCATACCGGCAGCCGCCCCCGAACCCGAACCACCGCCCTCACGCCCAGCCGTCCCCGAAGCGAAACTGCCGTCTTCACGGCCAGCCGCCCCCGGCCCCGAACCACCGTCCTCACAGGCAGCCGCCCCCAGCCCCGAACCACCGCCCTCACGCCCAGCCATCCCCGAACCCGCACCCCCATCCCCACGCCCACCCCCCCTCACCGCCCCCGAACCCGAACCCCCCGCCTCAAGCCCCCCAAC
>NZ_LGCW01000005.1:0-33479 GCF_001279365.1 Streptomyces sp. NRRL F-5755
GGGTGGGGAGCTGAGGAGGGGGCTTGGCGGCGTGAGGAGCTGAGACGGGGCTTGGGCGGGGTGGGGAGCTGAGGGTGCTCGGCGGGGTGGGATCTTTCCGGCTGCCGGGATCCTTCCGGCTGCCGGGATCTTTCTGCCCGCCCCGGTCGTTCCCCCGCTCGGGGGGAGTTGTCAGGCGGGATCGTTTCGGCAGCGGGAGCGTTGTCCAGCGCCTCGGCCCCGGCGCGACCGCCGTCCGCCCTCCCACGTACAGGCCGGGTGGGACCCGTCGGGGGGCGGGTTCCGCCCGGGCCTCGCAGGCGAGAGCAGGTTTCGGCCGCGCCTACCGCCAAGGGCCGGATTCCCCGTCGTATACGGCGATTTCCGTACACGCGTGTCCTTTCGGGAACCGTGTCCGGCGGGCCGTGCGTGGTGGAGGGCGGGGGAACACGGATGACCGCCGGGCGGGAGGGTTCGGCGGGGTCCGATCCGCACATGATCCAGGCAATAACGGTGTGGTTGTCAGTCCCTGCGGCCATACTGACTGCTGGCCGTGCAACTGTTCCCGTGCGCCCGTCGCACGGGGCCGGGGCCGCCGTCCGCGACCAGGGGGAGGTTCCGTGTCCAACCCGCAGACCGGCACTGCGCCGCCGTCCGGCCGCACCCCCGTCCCCGGCCCCTCCGCCGCCGGTTCGGGCATCTTCGCGGGGTCCGGTTCCGCCCTCTCTTCGGGTACGGGCGCGGGTGCGGGTGCCGTCCGGCGGCGTACGGCATGGGCCGACGGCGTGGACCAGTTGCGGGCCGCCGCCACGACCGAGCCCGGCCGGCTGCGGATCATCGGGGCCGTACTGGCCTTCCTGGTCGTGGCGTTCGGCGCCGCGACGGCCTGGCAGGTCACCGACCGGGCCGCCGCCGCGCGCGACGTGGTGGAGCGCAGCCAGCCGCTGAGCGCGGACGCCGCGGACATCTACCGCTCCCTCGCCGACGCCGACACCACCGCCGCGAGCGGCTTCCTGGCGGGCGGCAAGGAGACCCAGGCCACCCGCAAGCGGTACGAGGCCGACATCGCCATGGCCGCCCGGCTGCTGGCCAAAGCAGCGTCCAACACGAGCGGTTCGGACACCGCCGCCCGCCAGATCGGGAAGCTCAACAGCCTCCTCCCCCGGTACACCGGCCTGGTCGAGACGGCCCGCACCAACAACCGCCAGGGCCTCCCCCTCGGCGGCGCCTACCTGCGCTACGCCAACGCCCAGATGCGCGGCGAACTCCTCCCGGCGGCGCGTGAGTTGTACGTGGCCGAGACGGCGCACCTCAGGGCGGACTACGACTCCGCGAAGGCGTGGCCCTGGCTGGCGCTCTCCGCCGGTGTGGTGGCGCTCGGCGCGCTCGTCTGGGCCCAGCGGCGCAACTACCGCCGTACGAACCGGGTGTTCAACTACGGTCTGCTGGCGGCCACGACCGCATCCGCCGTCGTCCTGCTGTGGCTGGCGGTCGGCCATTCCGTGGCCCGCGCGGGCCTGAACACGTCGTACGAGGACGGCGCCCGCTCGCTGAACGTCCTCAACGAGGCGCGCATCGACGCCCTCCAGGCCCGCGGCGACGAGAACCTGACCCTGGTGGCGCGCGGCGCCGTGGTCACCGAGGACCAGCAGGACTTCTACGAGGTCGGCTACCGCACCGGCATGAAGGACCTGGCGGGCGTGGGCCGGAGCGGCGCCGCGGCGGCGGACAGCAAGCTGGGCTCGGCCCTGGCGCTCGCCGACGACGACGCGGGCCGGCGCCCCGTACAGGAAGCGGTCGAGACCGTACGGCAGTGGCAGGCGCGGCATGCCGAGGCCCGCACCGCCGACGACCAGGGCGACTACGACCGGGCGCTGGCCAAGGTGATCGGCGGCGGCGCGGCGACCGGGCAGTCCTTCGACCGGGTGGACACCCAGCTGGCCCGGGCGCTGGACCACGAGCAGCGGCAGCTCAGACGGGCGGCCGACGACGGGCGCGGGGCGCTGACGGGGCTGGTGACGGGCGCCGTGGTGCTGGCCCTCCTGGGGGCGACGGGCGCGGTGCTGGGCATCGGGCGCAGGCTTTCGGAGTACCGGTGATGGGGCGGCCTGGTGATGGGGACATGACGACGCGGGCGAGGGGTTTGCGGAACCTGCGGGCCGCGCTGGCCCCGGTGGCGGCCGGGGTGTGCGTGATGGCGGCGACGGCCGCCGTCCTCGTCCCCGTCCTGGGCGGCGACGGCCCGGCGCCCCGCCCCGCGCCGTACGGGACGCACAGCGCCCGCGCCGACGCCGCGGCGGCGGACTGCACCCCCGCCAACGCCGCCGCGAGCCTGCGGCCCTCCCCGGAGGGCGGCCCGGCGGTGGACCGGATCAAGGCCCGGGGGCGGCTGATCGTCGGCGTCGACCAGAACACGTACCGCTGGGGCTACCGCAACCCGGCCACCGGCGATCTGGAGGGCTTCGACATCACCCTGGCGCGGGCGATCGCCGAGGACATCCTCGGCCCCGACCCGAAGATCACGTTCCGGGCGATCCCCACCAGCCAGCGCATCCCCGCCCTCCAGAAGCGCACCGTCGACCTGGTCGTACGGACCATGACGATCAACTGCGCCCGCAAGCGGCAGGTCGCCTTCTCGACCGCGTACTTCCAGGGCGGCCAGCAGGTGCTGGCGCCCGTCAACGCCCGGATCACCGGCTTCGACGACTCGCTGAAGGGCAAGCGGGTCTGTACGGCGGCCGGTTCGACGGGCGAGTCCCGGCTGGCCGAGGAGAAGCACGGCGCCCGGGTCGTGACCGTACCGAACCAGCTCGACTGCCTGGTGCGCCTCCAGCTCGGCGAGGCCGACGCGGTGGTGACGGACAACGCGCTGGCCGCAGCGCAGGCCGCGCAGGACCCGACGGTGCAGCTGAAGGGGAAGCCGTTCACCGACGAGCCGTACGGCGTCGCGGTCAACCGCGCCGACACCGACCTGGTGCGGCGGGTCAACCAAGTGCTGGAGGACTACCGCGAGGGCGGCGGCGGGAGCCGGTGGATGGCCGCCTACAGGAAGTGGCTCCAGGCGGACCTCCCCGGCATATCCAAGGCGCCCGAGCCCCAGTACAGCGACTGATCCGTGCGGGGGCCGGGCGAGCGCCGCGTACGGGGCGGCGCGTGGCGGGACCGGCGATGTGCCGCGTCAACGGGCGGCGCGCGGCGGTGCCGTCGGCAGGCGGCGGGGCCGGACGCCCTGCCGTGGAACGGCGTTCGCCCGCCGGTGGCGTCACCATGGACAGAGCCCGCGGGGCACAGAAGGGGGAAGGACGTGAGCACGGGAGGACAGGCGACGCCGACGGGGGCGGCAGTGCCGCCGGGCCGCGGACGCCGCGACCGCGGGCGCCACGACCGCAGCCGTACCGCCGTACGACCAGCCGCGACGGACGCGACGGCCGCCGCGCACCACACGCACTTGGAGAGGTGATCGATGGGGGTCCCCGGATCCTTCCCCGGCCCGCCGGGGAAGCCCCACACCCCGGTGATGGACCGGGAGGAGGTGGACCGTGCCCTGGGCCGGCTCGCTGCCGAGTACGAGGCGATCGAGACCTCGCTGCTCGCCCTCCAGGACCACGCGGGCCGCCGCCTCCTGGAGGGCGCCGAACTCACCGGCGTCACCAAGGACCGCTGGGCCGCCACCGAACAGTCCATCACCGTCCTGTGGGCACACTTCGACGCGTACACGGCAGCCCTCACCGCCGCCCGCGAACTGCGCGCCCGCCGCCGCTGGCCGTCCCCCGACGACCTGGCCGAACTGACCGAACTGCTCCGCGGCGCCCGCGTCACGGTCCCCGGCGCTGCCACCACGGGCGCCGCGCAGTTCGGCGGCCCCGCCCGGCTGAGCGAACAGTTCAGCCTGGAGGAACTGGTCGGGCGGATGAACACGCTGTACGCGGCGGCCCTGGACGTCATCGTCTCCGCCGACGCCGTGTGGTCCGCGCTGCCCGCCCGGATAGACCTGCTCGCCGCCGAACTGCGGCGCACACTGTCCCTGGCACGGTCGGTCGGCGTACGCCCAGGGGAGCATCCGGCCGGCGACGACCTGGAGCGGATCACGTACGAACTGACGCAGCTGCGCGCCAAGGTGATCTCCGACCCGCTGGCCTTCTGGTCCCCGGACGCCGACCGCAGCGCCGCGCCCGGCGGCGGCCGCCCGGACACCGCCCGCTACGACCGCGCGGCGCGCGCCCTGGAGGACGCCCGGCGGGAGATCGAAGCCGTACTGGACGTACGGCAGGACGCGGAGCGGCGGCTGATGCAGCTGCGCGACGTGCTGTCCCGGGCGGACCGTACGCTCACCGAGGCGCGGCAGGCGCGCGGCGAAGTGCTCGCGAAGATCGCCGCATCGGAGGTGCCCGCCGTCAGCGGCCCGCCCACCGCGCTGCACGAGCAGCTGACCACCGCCGCCGAGTACCGCCGGCACGCCCAGTGGCACCGCCTCTCTCCCCTCCTCGACAGCCTGGAACAACGCGCCGAGGAAGAACTGCACCGCGCCCGCGAGTCCCTGACGGCGGTCACCGCGCCGCTGGCCGTACGGGCCGAGTTGCGCGGGCGCCTGGACGCGTACAAGGCCAAGGCCGCGCGGCACGGCCTGGCCGAGGACCCGCTGCTGACCGAGCGGTACGACGTCGCGCGGCGCATGCTGTGGAGCGCGCCGTGCGACCTGCGGGCGGCCGAGCACGCGGTGCTGCGCTACCAGCAGGCGGTGGCCGAGGCGCTGCTGCCGCCGGACCCGGGCCCCGGACCGGCGGACGGACCACAGGGGGAAGCATGACCGAGGAGCACACCGGCGGCGCCCCGTGCCAGCGGCGCGACTGCCCCGGCACATACGAGGACGTGGGCGCCGGCGAACTGTACTGCGACACGTGCGGACTGGCCCCGGTCGTGTCGCCGGACGGGATGGTGGGGTCGCCGCCTACGGGGGTTACGGCGGGGCGCAGGGGCCGGGACTGGGGTTCGGGGGTTGGCGGTTCTCAGGGGGCCGGGGGGTCAGCGGGCTCCGGAGGTTCCGGGGGCACAGGTTCCGGGGGCGCAGGTTCCGGCGGCTCCGGTTCCGCCGAAGGCCGGACCTCCGCCTCCGCGCGTTCCGCGACCTCGCGGCGTTCCGTATCCGGCCGGCTCTCCCGCTCCCTGTCGGGCACCTCGACGCGCTCGATGTCGGTGTCCGTGCGCAGCGCCGGCCGCGGCAGCAGTTCCGGACCGGCGCGCGGGCGGCTGGGCGCCGGGCTGGTGACGGTGCCGGAGGTGCCGCGCCCCGATCCGCGTACGGCCGTCCTGGAGAACCCGGAGGTCCCCGAGCGCAAGCGATTCTGCAGCCGTGGCGACTGCGGCGCCCCGGTGGGGCGGGCGCGCGGCGACCGCCCCGGCCGTACGGAAGGTTTCTGCACCAAGTGCGGCCACCCGTACAGCTTCGTGCCCAAGCTGCGCCCCGGCGACGTGGTGCACGGCAGCTACGAGGTCGTCGGCTGTCTGGCGCACGGCGGCCTGGGCTGGATCTACCTGGCCATCGACCGCGCGGTCTCCGACCGCTGGGTGGTCCTCAAGGGCCTGCTGGACACCGGCGACGAGGAGGCACTGGCGGCCGCCGCGTCCGAGCGCCGCTTCCTCGCCGAGATCGAGCACTCCAACATCGTCCGCATCTACAACTTCGTCGAGCACCTGGACCGTACGACCGGCAGCCTGGACGGCTACATCGTCATGGAGTACGTCGGCGGCAAGTCCCTCAAGGACATCGCCAACGAACGGCGCACACCGCAGGGGCGCCGCGACCCGCTGCCGGTCGAGCAGGCGTGCGCGTACGGCATCGAGGCCTTGGAGGCGCTCGGCCACCTGCACAGCCGCAACCTCCTGTACTGCGACTTCAAGGTCGACAACGCCATCCAGCAGCACGACCAGCTCAAGCTGATCGACATGGGCGCGGTCCGCCGGATGGACGACCACGAGAGCGCGATCTACGGCACGATCGGCTACCAGGCGCCCGAGGTCGCCGAGTCGGGCCCGTCCGTCGCCTCCGACCTGTACACGGTCGCGCGCACCCTCGCCGTGCTCACCTTCGACTTCCAGGGCTACACGAACGTCTTCGTGGACTCGCTGCCCGACCCGGACCACATCGAGGTCTTCCGTACGTACGAGTCCTTCTACCGCCTCCTGGTGCGGGCCACCGACCCCGACCCGGCGCGGCGCTTCTCCTCGGCGGAGGAGATGGCGGAGCAGCTGACGGGGGTGCTGCGGGAGGTCGTGGCCCTCCAGACGGGCGAGCAGCGGCCCGCGCTGTCCACGCTGTTCGGGCCGGAGCTGCGCGTCGTGGACACGGATGTGGTGGCGCGGGCGGAGGGCGACACGTCCCTGCTGGGGGCCCGTGCGGTAGTGGCCGGGCGGCGCCGTACGGGGTCCAACGGGCGTACGGCGTGGCCGTTTCGCCCGGGGCGGCGCTTCGGGAACGCGGTCGTCGGTCCGGCCACCGGCATCGGCGCCCCGGGCGAAATCGGCGGCGGGGGGACTTCCGGCGCCCCGGCCACCGTGGGCGGTACGGGAACCGGCGGCGGCCCAGGCGCCGCGGCCGGCCCGGTCGCGGCCCCGGCCGGGCGGGGCACCCGGCCCGCCGTTCCCGCCCAGGTCGCGTACGAGGTCACCTCGGCGACCGGCCCGCGGGCGGAGGCCGGCGGGGCGCGCGGTGCGCCCGTGCTGCGCCCGCTCGACATCGGGCTCGCCGTCCTCGCCCTGCCCGTACCGCGCGTCGATCCCGCCGACCCGAACGCGGGCTTCCTGGCCGGGCTGCTGGCCGCCGCCCCCGCCGAACTGATCGGCGCGCTGCGCGCGGCCCCCGCCGACACCATAGAGACGCGGCTGCGAAAAGTGCGCGCCCAGTTGGAGATGGGCGACGGCGCGGCAGCCCTGCGCGAACTGCACGCCATCGAGGCGGAGCCCGACCGGGACTGGGCGGCGGACTGGCGGGTCGTCTGGTACCGCGGCCTGGTGGCGCTGACGAACGACGACCGCGAGACGGCGGCGCTGTCGTTCGACGCGATGTACGACGCGTTCCCCGGCGAGTCCGCGCCGAAGCTGGCGCTCGGCATCTGCGCCGAGGTGCTGGGCCAGCTCGACAACGCGGCGGAGTACTACCGGCTGGTGTGGGCGGCCGACCACAGTTATGTGAGCGCGGCGTTCGGGCTGGCGCGGGTGCGGCTCGCGGACGGTGACCGGGCCGGCGCGGTGGCCGCGCTCGAATCCGTACCGGAATCCTCCATTCACTACACTGCCGCGCGCATCGCGGCGATCCGGGCCCGGCTGCGGCAGCGCTCCGCCAAGGACGCGCTCCTGGAGGATCTGCGGGCGGCGGCCGGGGAGGTCGAGCGGCTGGCGGAGTCCGGGCTGGACGCGGAGCGCCGCGAGCGGCTGACGACCGAGGTGCTGGGCTGCGCGCTCGACTGGGTACTCTCCGGTAGCCACGGTGCCGAGCAGCGGGGGCGTACATTGCCGTCCGGGGCTCAGGACCCGGGTTCCGGCGGCACCGCCGCCCGGCCCGGTCTGCTCGGCAGCGCACTGGACGAACGCGGCCTGCGCTTCGGCCTGGAGCGGTCGTTCAGACTGCTCGCGCGGCTGGCGCAGCGCGGCGAGGAAAGGATCGAGCTGGTGGAACGGGCCAACCGCTTCCGCCCCAGGACGTGGGTGTGACATGGGTGTGACAGGGCCGTTCCGGTGTGCGAGCTGCGACGAGCCGCTCGAACCGGGGGACAACTACTGCGGGTTCTGCGGCGCCGACGTCGTGGCCCCCGCCGGACCGGACGGTACCGGTGACCGCCCTACGGTTCCGCTGGGCGACGCCGCGGGACATGCCGCGCCCGGAGCGGCGGGACCGGCGGGGTCGGTGACACTGCCGGCGGGGTTCTTGATGCCGGGGGCGGTGGAGGCGGGAGGTTCGGGGCAGGCGGCCGGTCCGGGCGAGGCTCCGGGGACGGTTCAGGCTCCGGGGCCGGTCCAGGCTTCGGAGCCGGTCCAGGCTTCGGAGCCGGTCCAGGCTCCCGGCCCGGTTCCGCCGCCCGTGCCGGTGGCCGCTCCCGCACCGAGCCCGGCCCCACCGTACGCGCACACCGCCGCGTATGGCACGCAGACGCCCGCGTACGGCGCCCGGACCGCCGCGTACGGTACGCAGCCCCCTGCCACATACGGAGCCCAGGCCGGGCATGACGGCAACACCCCGTACGCGCCCGGCGCGACCGCCCACCCGAACGGCGCGGCACCCGGCCCTCACGCCCCCGTACCACCACCTCCGCCCGGCTATGCGCCCGGCGGGCCGCAGGCGGACGCGCAGTCGCGGGCGCCGCACGCGGAGGCCAGTGTTCCGCCGTCGTCCGGCCCCGCGCCGGGCCCGCACGGCGGCGCGCCGGATCCCCGGGTCGTCGGTTACGGCACCGGTGCCGAGTCTTCGCACGGCCCTTCGGGCGACCGTACGCCCGGCGCGCCGGGGGAACCGGCGCAGCCGCCCCAGCCACCGGGGGCACCGCTGCCGACCGGTCCGGCCTCCTCCCCCGAGCACCAGACCCCCGCCCAAGGCACCCGTATCTGCGCGGTGTGCCACGCGGGGACGGTCGCCCAGGACGGCTACTGCGAGAACTGCGGCCATGCGCAGCCCCGCGAGCGCGACCACATGGAACGGGAACTGCCGGGCGTCGCGGCGGTCAGCGACCGGGGCCACCGCCACCACCGCAACGAGGACTTCTTCGCGATCTCCGAGGGGACGCTGCCGGACGGTTCGCCCGCGGTGCTCGCCGTCGTCTGTGACGGCGTCTCCTCCGCGTCCCGGCCCGACGACGCGTCCGCCGCCGCTTCCGGGACCGCGGCCCGGTCGCTGCTGGCCGCCCTGCCTGCCGGTACGCATCCGCAGCGGGCCATGCACGACGCGATCATCACCGCCGCCAAGGCCGTCAACGCCCTGGCCGCCGCGCCCCAGCAGCACGACCCGTACCGCCAGCAGAACGCGCCCGCCTGCACGTTCGTCGGCGCGGTGGTCGGCGGCGGGCTGCTCGTCATCGGCTGGGTCGGCGACAGCCGCGCGTACTGGATCCCCGACGACCGCAGCGCCTCCCCCGTCCGCCTCACCGAGGACGACTCGTGGGCGGCGCAGATGGTCGCCAACAACCTGATGTCGGAGGCCGAGGCGTACGCCGACGACCGCGCGCACGCGATCACGGGCTGGCTGGGTGCGGACGCCTACGAACTGGAGCCGCACACCGCTTCCTTCAAGCCCGACGGACCGGGTGTAGTGGTGGTGTGCACGGACGGGCTGTGGAACTACGCCGAGGCCGCGGAGCAACTCGCCGCGGTGCTGCCGGCCGACGCCCACGACCGGCCGCTGCACAGTGCGCGGACCCTGGTCGCCCACGCGCTCGCGGGTGGCGGCCACGACAACGTAACGGTGGCGGTGGTGCCGTTCCCGGCGCCACGGGGACGGGCAGGATCGCCCTGAGAACCTGCCTTGAGCGTGCCGCCCGCCCGCGCGGCGGCACCTGCGGCCGGAAGCCGGGGAGCTTCCGGCCGCGTCCGGACGTTCCATAGAGGCGACCGCCACCGCACCGAACCGCACCACCACGAGTACGGCGCCAACGGGGGGATGGTCATGGGGACTTCCGCCCGACCATGTGTCTCGTCACCGCCGCTCGGCCTCGGCACCTGAGCCGCCCGGCGGACCGAAGGAGCGGAACAGATGGCCAATTTCGCCAAGTCCAGCGTGCCGCGGTTCTCCGCAGAGGTGTATCAGAACGAGTATCTGCCCGAGGGCGGGCGCGAGGTGAACGCCATCGTCACCGTCACCGCCACCGGCGGCGGCACCAGCGGCGGTCTGCCGCTCTTCGCCGCCGGTACGGACGCGGGCGGCCTCGGCGCCGCGCGCGGCCGGGACAGCGCCGGAGCCGCCCGGCACGCGGGCGTCGTGATCATGGTGGACTGCTCCGGTTCCATGGACTACCCGCCCACCAAGATGCGCAACGCGCGCGAGGCGACCGCCGCCGCGATCGGGACCGTACGCGACGGTGTCGCCTTCGCGGTGGTGGCCGGCACCCACCAGGCCGCCGAGGTGTACCCGGGCGGCGGCCGGCTCGCCACCGCGGACCCGACCACCCGCGCCCAGGCCAGGGAGGCGCTGCGCAAGCTGAGCGCCGGGGGCGGCACCGCCATCGGCACCTGGCTGCGGCTGGCCGACCGGCTGCTGACCGACGCGGACGTCGGCATCCGGCACGGCATCCTGCTCACCGACGGCCGCAACGAGCACGAGTCGCCCGAGGACCTGCGCGCCACCCTCGACGCCTGCGCCGGGCGCTTCACGTGCGACGCCCGCGGCGTCGGTACGGACTGGGAGGTCAAGGAGGTCACCGGCATCGCCGCCGCGCTGCTCGGCACGGCCGACATCGTCGCCGACCCGTCCGGGCTGGCCGCCGACTTCACGCGGATGATGGAGGCCGCGATGGGCAAGGAGGTGGCCGACGTCACCCTGCGGCTGTGGACACCGCAGGGAGCGGAGGTCGCCTTCGTCAAGCAAGTGGCACCGGCCGTGGCCGACTTGACCGGCCGCCGTACCGAATCCGGCCCGCGGACCGGCGACTATCCGACAGGTTCCTGGGGCGACGAGTCCCGCGACTACCACCTCTGCGTACGGGTTCCGGCCGCCGGGGTGGGCCAGGAGATGCTGGCCGCGCGGGTCTCCCTCGTCCTCCCCGAGCTCGGCGGGTCCGCGCCGCGGACGCTGGCGCAGGGGCTCGTACGGGCCGTCTGGACGGACGATATGGCCGCTTCGACCATGATCAACCCCCAGGTTGCCCATTACACGGGACAAGCCGAACTGGCACAGGTCATCCAGCAAGGGTTGGATGCCCGCAAGTCGGGTGATGCGGACGGCGCCACGGCCAAGCTGGGCCGGGCCGTACAACTGGCGAGCGCGTCCGGGAACGAGGACACTGCGAAACTGCTTGCGAAGGTGGTGGACGTCGTCGATGCGGCGACCGGTACTGTGCGACTGAAGGCGAAGGTCACGGAGGCGGACGAGATGACGCTCGAAACGCGCTCGACCAAGACAGTTCGCGTCAAGAAATAACAAACTAGACGTACTACCGAACACAATCGGTACTGAGGGGGAAGATCCGACATGCCGACCTGCCCGAACGGCCACCAGTCGGTGGCCGAAGACTGGTGCGAGGTGTGCGGCCACCGGATGGCGGGCGCTGTTCCCCCGCCGCCCTCCCTGCCCGCGGGATTCCTCAACACGCCACCGGCCGGCCAGCCGAGCCCGCAGGGCGGGCACGGCGCTCAGGGTGGTCCTGGCCCTCAGGGTGGTCCGGGGGCGCAGGGTGGGTCTGGCCCTCAGACCGGTGCGGGGGCTCAGGGGGGTCCTGGGCCTCACGGGGGTCCCGGCGAGACGGGTGGTCCCGGGGGTGGCGGAGCTCCGGGTGGCTTCGGTGGTCCCGGGGGTCCTGGCGGTCCCGGCGACTCCCAGGGCGGGCAGGGTTTTCCCGGGGGCTCTCAGGGTGGGCAGGGTTTCCCAGGCCCCGGCCAGCCGCCGGGCCAGGCGCCCCAAAACGCAGCACCTCAGAACGCGGCACCTCCGGCCCCGGCCCCCCAGGGACCGGCATCTCAGGGACCCGCATCTCAGGGCCCGCCGCCGCCCGCGCCGCAGGGTGGGCCCATAGGACAGGGTCCGGCGGCGCAGGGGCCGATGGGCCAGGGCGGCCCCGGCCCGGCGCCCGCGCCCGGTCCGCAGGGCGGCCCCGGCAGCCAGGGCGGGCAGGGCGGTTACGGCTTCCCGCCCCCGGCCTCCGGCCCGAGCGCCCCGCCGCCTCCCCCTCAGGGTTTCGGCCCCGACCAGTCCGCCCAGCCGGGCCCGCCCCCGTCTCCGAACCCGCAGAGCCAGCCCGGCCCGCAGGGCCAGCCGGAGCTGTGCCCGCAGTGTCGTACGCCGCGTGAGGCCATGGCCCCGTTCTGCGAGGAGTGCCGCTACAACTTCCTGACGCACTCGGCGACCTCATACGCCCCGCCGCCGCCCGCCCCGCAGGGCGGCCCCCAGGGCGGGCAGGGCGGTTACGGCTTCCCGCCGCCGCAGCAGGGCCCGCCGACCCCGCCGCAGCAGTACGAGTACCAGGGCTCGCGTCCGTCGCAGATCAACCGTCCCGCCGAACCGCTCGCTCCCGAGCAGTCCGGCCAGTTCGGCATGCCCCCGCAGGGAGGCCAGCAGGGACCGGCCGGTCAGCCTGGCCACCCCACTCCGCCTCCCGGACAGCAGCAGCCGGGCCCGCAGACCGGCGCGCCCACGGGGCAGCCCGGCCCGACGCTCCCGCCCCGGGCAGCCGACGACGACTGGCCGCTGCCGCCGCCCAGCGCGCAGGCCGCGCCTCCGCCGCCCGCGCAGCCGGGTCCGCAGGGCGGCCCGGAGCACAGCCAGGGCGGGCAAGCCAGTCAGAGCCCTCAGGGCGGTTACGGCTTCCCGCCGCCACAGCAGGGCCCGCCGACCCCGCCGCAGCAGCAGGGCCCGTACGAGCCTCCGCAGCCTCCCCAGCAGCAGCCGCAGCCTCCGTTCGAGCCTCAGCAGGCTGCGCAACAGGCTCCGCCGCAGGCCCCGTTCGAGCCGCAGCAGCAGCCCGGCCCGTTCGGCCAGCCGCCGCAGCAACCGGGCCCGCAGCAGCAGCCGCAGCCCGAGCAGCAGTGGAACGCCCCCGCTCCGGGCCCCGCCGCGCCGCCCGGTCCGCCGCCGGTCGTCGGTGACGGCTGGGTCGTGGCGATCGCGCCGGACCGCGAGTACTTCATGGCCATGATGGGCCGCAGCGGCCCGGAGGCGGCGGGCCTCAACCTGCCCGCGTACTCCCCCGAGCAGCAGGTCCCGCTCGCCGGCGGCCAGATCACCATCGGCCGCCGCCGGCACAGCACGGGCGAGTCCCCGGACATCGACCTGGGCCGTCCCCCGGAGGACCCGGGCGTCTCGCACCAGCACGCCCTCCTGGTCCAGCAGCAGGACGGCAGTTGGGCGGTGGTCGACCAGAACTCCACCAACGGCACCACCGTCAACCTCGCCGAGGACCCCATCCAGCCCTACGTCCCCACCTCGCTCCACGAGGGCGACCGCATCCACGTAGGTGCCTGGACCACGTTGACCGTCCGCCGCGCGTAACAGCTGCTGCGCGGAACAGCGGAACTGGAGAGCGCCGGCAGCAGCACGGGTGCTGCTGCCGGCGCTCTTCGACATCCGGAGGGCGCGCGCTGCGCACAAGATCACCCTCCACCCAGCGGCCACCGATGGGTCCCGCCCGGCGAGTCGAGCCAGGCGTACTGCTCGCTCCCGTCCACCGTGACGCCGAAGCGCTCACGCCGCGGACGGTCCTCGCGCCGCCACAGGCCGAGGATCTCGTCGAGAGGGAGGCTGTCGGCAACCAGCGACCACAGGAAGTGAAACCGTTCATCACGGAGCGCTTCGCGCGGCAGAGCGTCGCGCGGGGCCCGGCGCCTTCCGCCGGCGGCGAGGTCCGTGCCGGTGGGGGTACGGACAGGGGTACGCAGCGGTACGAAGTACGCGGGCGTGGCCAGGAAGCGGCCCTCCGCCCGTACGGCTTCGGGCTCCGTGACCCGGAGCGCGATCAGCCCGGTGGCTAGCGGGGCCAGGACGAGCGCGCCGGCCGTGCACTGCTCGATCCACGCGGTGGGGACGGACGGCAGCGCGCAGGTGGCGATGATCCGGTCGTACGGCGCCCGCTCCGGGCACCCGAGGGCGCCGTCACCGGTCACCACGGCGGGCCGGTATCCGGCCGCGGCCAGCCGGTCCCGCGCCGGGCCGGTGATCTCCTCGTCCAGGTCGACCGTGGTCACCCGGTCCGCGCCCAGCCGGTGCGCCATCAGGGCCGCGTTGTAGCCGGTGCCCGTACCGACCTCCAGGACGCGGCACCCGCCGCCGGTCCCCTCCCGCTCCCCGACCCGCAGGTCCTCCAGCATCATGGCCATCAGCGACGGCTGGCTGCTGGAGGACACCAGCTGGCCGTCCCGCATGTACGTCGCCAGCGCCGTGTCCGTATAGACGCCCTCCAGCCAGCGTGCCCGCCGCTCCGGGTCGTGGTCGGAGCCGGACAGGCGCTGGTATCCGCGGGCCGTGGCCACGAAGAAGTACGGCACGAACAGGTGCCGCGGCACCTCCTCGAAGGCCGCGCGCCACCGCGGGTCCTCCAGGTGTCCGCCCGCCCTGATCTGCCGGACCAGCCCGGCACGTGCCGCGGCCGTCGGTTCGCGGCCCGGCCGGGGACCGGACTCTGTACCGCTCATGTCTCCACTGTCCTACGTCGCAGGTCCTCGGCCGAGCCGTCCGGCACCGCCGAGTCGTCTGACACCATGGACGGGTGAACAAGATTCCGCGCGGCACGCTTCAGGAACAGACCTTTTACGAGCAGGTCGGCGGCGAGCCGACCTTCCGCCGCCTGGTGCACCGTTTCTACCAGGGGGTGGCCGAGGACCCGCTGCTGCGGCCGATGTACCCGGAAGAGGATCTGGGACCGGCCGAGGAGCGCCTCGCGCTCTTCCTCATGCAGTACTGGGGCGGGCCCCGCACATACAGCGACAACCGCGGTCACCCGCGCCTGCGCATGCGGCACGTTCCGTTCAAGGTCGACCGCGCCGCCCACGACGCCTGGCTCAAGCACATGCGGGACGCGGTGGACTCCCTGGAGCTGTCCCCCGAGCACGAGACGCAGCTGTGGAACTACCTGACGTATGCGGCGGCTTCGATGATCAATGCCGCTGACTGAGCGTTCACCGATCGATATCGAACGTTCGCCGAACGATACGGCCGACTATGCCGCCATGGGGCTTGAAGCCATCAGGGCCGGATACGGAGATCAACTCCGTACCCGGCCCTGACGCACGTCCAAGGCGGCTGCCCGCCCTTCTCAGGCCGGCATGACCGGCAGCGCGGCCAACCCGCCCGTACGCACCGCGACCGATCCGTACGGCGTCCGCAGTCGCAGCCAGCCGCCCGCGGCCAGCAGGGTCAGCGTCGGCGGCTCGGCCAGCGCGGCCCCGGCAGCGTGTCCGGTGCCCGGGTGCCCGTGACCGCCCGCCTGTGCTTCGGCCCGTACGGGACGCAGGAAGCCCAGGGACTGCGCGGCGTGTGCGGCGCGCAGCGGCAGGTGGGTGTCGCCCAACGTACGGGACCAGATCTCGCGCCCGATGCGGTCGCGCTCGGCGCGCGTACGGCGCTCCGGCGGCAGCGCCTCGTCGCGGGCGCGGAACTCGGCGACGGCCAGCGCCACGGTCCGGCCGAGCGCCTGCGGCGACGGCAGCCCGGGTACCTGCTGCCAGCCGCCGCGTGGCGGCAGGACCCCGGTCCACGGCGGGCCGGTGACGGGGGCGGGCAGCGTCAGGCTGCCCGTCGGCTCGTCGATGCCTTCGAGCAGGTCACCGGCGGAAACCGTGAGATCGAGACCGGCGCCGGGCAGGGCCGCTGCCGGTGCCAGGCGGGCCGTACGGATCGCCAGCACCTCGAAGGACGGCGGGCGGCCGAACACCGCGAGCACGCCGTCCCCGGCCTGCAACCGCACCGCTGCGGCACGGTCGTAGTGGATCAGCCGGGCCAGGAAGGCGGCGAGGTCCGCCGCCTCCCCGGCATCGGCCAGGCGCAGCGCCGTCATGCGGCGACGGCCCCCTCCTGCTGCTTCGCGTCGTCCCCGGCGCCGTCGTCCAGGTACTCCCGGAGGAACGACTTCTCCTCCGCGGTGATACGGCGGGGCCGCTGCTGGGCGAAGTCGTACGGGACGACCACGGTCGAGGCGCGGACGTACACCGTCTCCTCGTCCTTGATCTCGTACGCGATCGTCATCGACGCGGCGCCGATCTTCGTCACCCACGACTCGACGGTCACCGGCGCGTGCCGGTGCACCAGCGGCCGTACGTAGTCGATCTCGTGGCGGGCCACCACGGACCCGCCCGAGAAGGACGCGCTGCCCTCGCCCGGCGCCAGCCGCCACATGAAGTCGATCCGCGCCTCTTCGAGGTAGCGGACGAACACCGCGTTGTTGACGTGGCCGAAGGCGTCCATGTCCGACCAGCGCAGCGGGCAGGAGTAGAGGTGTCGCACGCGGCTCAGCCCCGGGTGAGCTTCTTGTACGTGGCACGGTGCGGACGGGCCGCGTCCGGGCCCAGCCGCTCGACCTTGTTCTTCTCGTACGACTCGAAGTTGCCCTCGAACCAGAACCACTTGGAGTCGCCCTCGTACGCCAGGATGTGCGTGGCGACGCGGTCCAGGAACCAGCGGTCGTGGGAGACGACCACGGCGCAGCCGGGGAACTCCAGCAGCGCGTTCTCCAGCGAGGACAGGGTCTCGACGTCCAGGTCGTTGGTCGGCTCGTCGAGGAGCAGCAGGTTGCCGCCCTGCTTGAGGGTCAGCGCCAGGTTCAGACGGTTGCGCTCACCACCGGAGAGCACACCGGCCGGCTTCTGCTGGTCCGGGCCCTTGAAGCCGAACGCCGACACATAGGCGCGGGACGGCATCTCGACCTGGCCGACGTTGATGTAGTCCAGCTCGTCCGACACCACGGCCCACAGGGTCTTCTTGGGGTCGATGTTGGAACGGTTCTGGTCGACGTAGGAGACCTTGACCGTCTCGCCGACCTTGATCTGGCCGGAGTCCGGCTCCTCCAGGCCCTGGATCATCTTGAACAGCGTGGTCTTGCCGGCGCCGTTGGGGCCGATCACGCCGACGATGCCGTTGCGCGGGAGGGTGAACGACAGGTCGTCGATCAGGACCTTGTCGCCGAACGCCTTGTTCAGGTGCTCGACCTCGACCACGACGTTGCCCAGGCGCGGGCCCGGCGGGATCTGGATCTCCTCGAAGTCCAGCTTCCGGGTCTTCTCCGCCTCGGCCGCCATCTCCTCGTAACGGGTCAGGCGGGACTTGGACTTGGCCTGGCGGCCCTTGGCGTTGGAGCGGACCCACTCCAGCTCTTCCTTCAGACGCTTCGCGCGCTTGGCGTCCTTCTGGCCCTCGACCTTCAGGCGGGCGGCCTTCTTGTCCAGGTACGTGGAGTAGTTGCCCTCGTAGGCGATCGCGCGGCCGCGGTCCAGCTCCAGGATCCACTCGGCCACGTTGTCGAGGAAGTACCGGTCGTGGGTGACGGCGACGACGGTGCCGGCGTACTTGGCGAGGTGCTGCTCCAGCCACTGGACCGACTCGGCGTCCAGGTGGTTGGTGGGCTCGTCGAGGAGCAGCAGGTCGGGGGCCTCCAGCAGGAGCTTGCACAGCGCCACGCGGCGGCGCTCACCACCGGAGAGGTTGGTGACCGGCCAGTCGCCGGGCGGGCAGCCCAGCGCGTCCATGGCCTGCTCCAGCTGGGTGTCCAGGTCCCAGGCGTTGGCGTGGTCCAGGTCCTCCTGGAGCTTGCCCATCTCCTCCATCAGCGCGTCGGAGTAGTCGGTCGCCATCAGCTCGGCGACCTCGTTGAAGCGCTTGAGCTTGTCCATGATCTCGCGCGCGCCGTCCTGGACGTTCTCCAGGACCGTCTTGGACTCGTCCAGCGGCGGCTCCTGGAGGAGCATCCCGACGGTGAAGCCCGGGGTCAGGAACGCGTCGCCGTTCGACGGCTGCTCAAGACCGGCCATGATCTTCAGCACCGTCGACTTGCCGGCGCCGTTGGGCCCCACGACACCGATCTTCGCGCCAGGCAGGAAGCTCAGCGTCACGTCGTCAAGGATGACCTTGTCGCCGTGCGCCTTGCGCGTCTTGCGCATCGTGTAGATGTACTCAGCCAAGAGAAACCGTCCGGCAGTCTGGATCTGTCATGGTCAATGCGGCTCCGCCGCGTGGGCCGATGAGCGGCTCCGCCGCGCGAGGGCAGATACACCCCATCTTGCCGTACGGCCAGCCCACGATGGAAACGAGTACCTTACGGGGGCGGGGCCGGGGGGTGTTTGCGGGGGTGTGAGCGGGGGCGCGTGAGCGGGGGTCCGGGGCGGCGCGCCGTGGTCGGGGAGGCCGCCGGCCGCCGTGGTCGGGAGGCCGGGCCGGCCGCCGTGGTCGGGAGGCTGTACCGACCGCCGTGATCCGGGGTCCGCGGCGCCGCCGTGATCGGGAGGGGGTTCTGGCCCTCCCTGCCCTTCTCTTTCGTGTCCTGTCCGGGGCCGCCGCCACATACGACGACCGCCCTCCGTGGCCGGGGAGCGGTTACGGCTCGGGCGTGGAGGGCGGTGTGTGGGTGCGTGGGGTGCGCGGGGTGCGTGGGGTTACGGTCCGGGGGCGTGTGCGGTGTCCGCGGGCGGTCACGGTTACGGGGTCGGCTTCCGCGGACGGTCACGGTTACTGCCCGGGGGCCGCATCACGGCCCGAGGCCCGCGTCACGATCCGGGCTCCGCGTTACGGTCCGAGGCCCGCATCCGGCCACGGGTTCGGCGGGCCGCCGCTCTCGCGTGGTGGGCGGGTGTGCCCGCTCACACCGGGGGCGGCTCGCGCTCCGTCGGCCCGGTCGGCCGATCACCCGGCTCCGTCGGCCCGGCCGGCTGATCACCGCGGTTCCGTCGCTCCGGCCGCCGGATCACTCCGGCCGCGCCGGATCACTCCAGCCGCGCCGGTCCGGCCACCGGGGCGCTCCCGCACCCCGATGACCGGATGACATCCGCGCCGTGCTTACTGGGTGACGCCCGCCTTCTTCTTACGGAGGAAGAAGACCGCGCCGCCGCCGACCACGACCAGCGCGACCGCGACGCCCGCGATCACCGGGGTGGCGCTGCTGGAGCCGGTCTCGGCGAGGTCGCCGCCGCCGGTGGTGCCGTTGGTGCCGGCGCTGCTGCCGCCGGCCGTGGCCGGGCTGGGCTGCGACGAGGGCTTACCGGGGGTGGTACCGGCGGTCTTGCAGTCGAGGACCCCGGAGAAGGTCTTCGTGAAGCCGCCCTCGCCCTTGATCGTGATCTCGTACGCCTGGTCCTCGCCGACCGGGACGGTGATCGTCTCGGACTTGCCCGGCGCGATCACGTGCTCCTTGCCGGAGAGCTGGAAGCGGAACGGCGCGTCACCCTTGTTGGTGGCCGTGACGTCCACGCCGCCCTTGGCGCAGTTCTTCTCCGCGGTGACGGCCGGGGCCGCGCCCTGCTTCTTCCAGGAGGCGGTCGCGGTCGCGGTCGCGGTGGACTCGCTGGAGCCGGCCAGGATCATGGTCTGGCTCTTGACGCGGCCGACGCTGCCGGTGAAGGCCCGGCCCACCGACACCTTCGTGGCGGCCTGGGCGGTCAGCGACATGGCGCCGTCCTTCGTACCGGCCGGCACGTCGAAGAAGAGCTTGGTGCCGTTGGACGCCTTGGTGACGGGCTTGCCGTCCGCGCCGACCACCTTCACGCCGGCGGGGGCACCGGCGGCCGGAGAGACGGTGACGTTGCCGGCGTTGGTGTGCACCGTGACCGGGCCGAGCTTGCTGCCGGACTTGCCGGAGACGGCCGGCGGGTCCAGCTTCAGCGACGCCTCGGGCTCGGCGAGGCTCTGCGCGCTCTTCTCCAGGTAGTCGGCGAGCTTCTCGGCCGCGGGGTCGACGGCGTCGACCTTGACGTGGTCGGAGAAGCGCCAGATCGCGACCTGCGTACCGGCAGCAGCGGTCTTCTCGCTCAGGCTCGGCGCACCGGCCTTCTTGGCGAGCGAGGCCAGGTCGTTCACCTGGGGGTACGAGTTCTGCAGGATCCAGCGGATCTTGCCGGCGTCCTTGTTGTCGTGCAGCGAGGACGCGCTCCAGGGCACCTCCTGGTACTTCGCCATCTGCTGCGTCGGCGTGCTGATGTCGATGCAGTACGTCTGGAGGATGCCGCCGTGGTCGACCTTCATCTCGAAGAGTCCGGCGCCGATCTCCTGGTCGCGGCCGTTGGCGTGGAGCACCGCCTGGCCGTAGGTCTTCAGACCGTCCAGCGTCGCGCTGGCGCCTCCGTGAGCGGGCGTCGTCTCGTCCGCGGCAGCGGGACCCGCGGTCGCTATCGCACCCGCCGCGACCAGACCCGACGCCAGGACCGCGGCGGCAAGGCGGGCTGCGCCCCGCCTCTTCACTGAAATCATGAATTTCCCCTCTGGGCGAGGCGGGATCGATTGGGGAGAAGCCTCGCCGGAATGAACCCAAGGAACTCAACAGCCGAATACATCAGCCCCCGTGAGTACTCGTGAGTACCCGTCGGATCCTAGAGAGCGGGCGCAACAGGGTCCCCCGTAATACCGTCCCATAAGCGATCCGAATCGCAATCGTTACCGACTACACCCCACTTGACCTGGCATTATCGACAAATCTCCGGGACTTTCCGGGCACTGACGCCTTCTCAGGCTTATCGCTCACCGAGGTGGCCGAGGCGGTGCCGGAAGTGGTAAGGAGACGGCACTCGGTGGCGCTCCGATCACGCATTGTCAGGCCCCGGCAACAGCGGTCTCCGAAGTGGGGATTGCAGCCGGTACGCCGCGGCCGTCCACATCCGGCGGCGACTTGTCGCCCAATTCGACGGCGGTACGCGGGGGCGGGCTGCTGCCGCCCGCAGCACCGGGTTCCACCTCGGGGATCGGTTCAGCCGTGTTGTCGGTCGCCACTGCTCCGGAAGCCGCACCGTCCGGCGGATCCGGGGACGACCAGTCGGGTTCGGCCGGTGCCCGGTCCTGCGGCACCTGCGGTGCCGCTCCATGGGTGGTCGGTGGCGCCGGTGTCCGGGCGTCGGGCACCCACCCCCCGGCGGACGGCACCATCGCCTCCATACGCGGCCGGATGACCCGACGCCACGCGGAGGTGCCGCGCGTCAGGTCGTGCCCGACCGCCACCGCATCGACCTCGACCGACACCCGCCGTTGTCCGCCCTTGTCCTCGGGCAGTTCCCGCTCCCACACCCGCATGCGGCCGTGTACGACGAGGGGTTCGCCGCGCGAGACCGACGCGGCGACGTTGTCCGCGAGCGTCCGCCACGCGCGGACCGTGTAGAAGCTCGTGTCGCCGTCGACCCAGCAGCAGCGCTCCTTGTCCCAGCGCCGCGTGGACGTCGCCAGGCGGAACCGCACCATCGGAACGCCCGCCGTGGTCTGCCGGTGCTCCACCGCCGTCGCGGCGTTCCCCACCAGCGTCACCATCGTGTCGTACATCGTCATCAACTCCCCCGTCACGGGGCCCCGGCGGCCCCTTCGGCCCGGTCCCGGACCTGTTCGCGTGGGACCCATGCTGCACGGATTCGCCGATGCCCGCCGGGGCCTGTGCGTTACCGCCGAGTTGTGGACAACTCCGTCACCCGACCGGGTTGCACGCCCCGACGAACCGTCGTGCCCCCGCTCACAACCCCGCCGCCACCGCGTACTGCTCCCGCACCTCCCGATACCGCAACAGCTCGGCGGCAACCGGCTCCAGCACCGCGGCTCTTCCGCAGACCGCCGCCGCCGTACGCAGCCGCCGCTCCGCCTCCTGGCCGTACCGGCGGGCCGGAGCGCGCCCCGCCACGCCGCACGCCCACGACAGCGCCGGGCCGCCCGCCGTCCCGATGCCCGCCACCAGCAGCGCGGACAGCCACTCCCCCGCCTCGGCCGCGCCCACCGCCACGGCCAGCAGCCACAACACGCCGGTCACCTGCGACAACGCCAGCAACCCCTGTACGACGCCGGCCACCGACCACCACCGCGGCCGTACCTGCGGCCCGGCCCGCAGGGCTCCCTCGGAGACCGCCGCCGCCCGGTCCAGCGCCTCCGGCAGCCCCTCGGCACCCCGGGTCGCCGCCTCGCGCACCGCCTGCGCCCAGGGCCCGGGCAGTCCCTCCGACGCCTCCCCCGCCACGGTCCGTACGGCCTGTTCCACCAGCGGCCGCGCCGTCGCCCGCCCGTCCACCGGAACCCAACCGCCCACCGTTGCGCACGCTTCTTCCCCGCCCGCGTCCACCTCCGTACACGCGTCCCGGTGCCACAGCCGCGACGCCCCTGTACGCCCCGGACTCGTACGCCCGCCGCCCGGCCGTCCGCCCCGGCCACGCACCCCCGCCCGTCTGCGCAGCCGCAGCCAGGGTGTGCCGCACGCCCGCTCCGCGTGCCGCAGCCAGTCGCGCTCCGCCGCGCTCCCCATCGCTCCGGCGCCGACCGCCTCGGCGAGCCAGTCCTCGAACTCCTCCCGGGCCGGTTCCGTCAGCCCGTACCGCCCGTCCGCCACGTACGCGGGCCACAGCCGGCCCGCCGCCGCGTCCACGTCCGCGGCCAGCCGCCGGTCCGCGGCGCCCCGCTCCGCGACGAACTGCCGCAGCATCTCCCGCAGCTCGCCGACGCCCTCCCCCGTGGCCGCCGACAGCGCCAGTACGGCCGCGCCCGGTTCGCCGTGCTCCCCGAGGGCCAGCCCGTCCTCGTCCAGCAGCCGCCGCAGGTCGTCCACCACCTGTACGGCGGCGTCCCCCGGCAGCCGGTCCACCTGGTTGAGCACGACGAACGTGACCTCGGCATGGCCCGCCAGCGGCCGCAGATACCTTTCGTGCAGCACCGCGTCCGCGTACTTCTCCGGGTCGACGACCCAGATCACCGCGTCCACCAGTTCCAGCATCCGGTCGACCTGCTCGCGGTGCCCGACGACTGCCGAGTCGTGATCGGGCAGGTCCAGGAGGACGAGGCCGGGCAGTGCGGGGGCGCCGGGGGCCGGCGCGTACCGGCGGCGCGCCGACACGCCGAGCCGGTCCAGCAGCGCTTCCGCGCCCGGCCATCCGCCGGACCACACACACGCCACCGGTTCCGCGGTCGTCGGCCGGCGCGCGCCCACGTCCGACCGGTCCGCGCCCACAAGAGCGTTGAACAGCGACGACTTGCCACTGCCGGTTGCTCCGGCGACCGCGACGACGGTGTGCTCACCGGACAGCTGGTACCGCTCGTCCGCCGCGTCCAGCACCCGCCCCGCCTCGGCCAGCGTGGCCCCGTCCAGCCGCGTCCGGGACAGCCCGATCAACTCACGCAGGGCGTCCAGCCGCGGCCGCAGCCGCTCCGCCGGGGACCGCCGCTTCCTGGAGGGCCCGGGCCCGTACTCCTGCATCTCCGGCAGGCGGTCCCGTCTGCCCCGCGGCTCCTGTACAGGCTCCCCCGGCTCCTTCAGTACGGACAGTACGGCTTCGAGTTCGTTCTCCCCTTCGTCCTCCCACTCCTGCCAGTCACGCTGCCGGCGCCACTCGTCGTCGTCCATCCACTCGTCCTGCGCGAGCCACTGATCCCGCTCGTCCCAGTCCTGCGACTCGGCCCAGTCCCGCCACTCAGGCCGCCCTCCACCGCGCGACTCCGCCCCCGCTTCCGGCGTGGGGGCGGGGCGGCGCCCAGCGGCGTGCTTCGCGCCGGGGCTGTTCTTCGCGCGGCGGGCGATCAGGCCGTCGTTCCAGGAGGTGGGGGAGGTGTCGGGGGTGCTGGGGGGCGGGGTGGATTCCGGGGTTGGAGGATCTGAGTGCGGGTCAGTGGCTTCTGAGGTCGGGGCAGGGGCGGAGGCGTCCGAGTCGGAGGCGGGGCTCGGGTGCGGGTCCGGGGCCGGGGCCGGGGTTGGGCTCGGACTGGAACTCTGGTCCGCCGCCGTTCCATCCCGAGCAGTTGTCGCCGCGTCAGCGTCCGGCACCGCTTCGGCGCCCATCGTCACTCCGCTGCCCGTCCCCCGCCCCTGGGCAGCCGCTGCCGTCGGCTCCGAAGCCCAACCCGTCTCCCGGCCGGGCTCCACAAGCGGCTCGGGCTCAGCCTCGGGTGCGCTCCCGCGTACGCCATCCCCATCCGAACGCCCTACAGAAGCAGTCACCGCGTCACCCTCTCCTTCTGAAGCAGAGACAGCGCGGCGATCAGCGCGGCCTGATGGTCCGGCCGTACGCCCAGCGACTCCAGCGGCGCCAGGCGCCGCTCCCGTTCGCCGTCCAACGCGCGCTGAAGGTACGTTTCGAGCAGTCGGCCGCCCCGGTCGCGCAGCCGTAGCGCGGCCTGAGCCCCCATCAGGCCGGCGAGCGCCTCACCCGCCGTACGGGCCCGTCGGCCGCCCAGCAGCGTGGTGGCCAGCAGGGCCGCCGCTTCCTCGGGGTCGGCCGCGGCCCTGGTCCGTTCTCCGGCCCGCGCTGTCCCGCGCCCCGTGCGTCCGCCGCGGGCCGCGCGTGCCTCCCGTACGCCCTCCTCCGCCAATTCCTCCAGGCAGCGCCGCCAGCGCCGGACGACGACGCCCAGGCGGGCTGCCGAGGCCGCCGCGTCCGCCGCCTCGGCCAGGGGCGCGTCGGCCGACGCGGGGTCCCGGCGCCACGCGTCGGCGGCCCGCTCGTCGGCCTGTTCCACGGCGCAGCGCAGCAGGGAGGTGAGGCCGTGGGTGAGCGCGTCCAGGAGTTCGTCGGGGCGGCCGCCGAGTTCGTGGTCGCGCCAGTGGGCCCGCGCGTCCCCGGACAGCACCTCCCCCTGTTCGATCTCCCGCCGCACCCGTGCCGCCGCCTCCTCGTACGCCTGCTCCACCTGGTCGGCCAGCCGCAGCGCTGCCGCGTGCTGGGCGGCGGAGGCGCCGGCGAGGGCGGGCATACGGGAGCGCAGCGAGGCGAGGACCCCGGCGGTGGTACGGGCCGCCGCCGCGTTACGTACTGCCGTGTCCTGGGCGTGCCGCTCCAGCCAGCGCCGCAGCGCCGCGACCGCCGTGGCGGGCAGCAGGCCGCTGCCGCCGCCGGCCGACTCGGGCAGTTCGGGGATGGTGAAACGGGGGACGTCGCCGAGCCCGGCGCGGGTCAGCAGTGCCGCGTACCGCGCCGAGATGTCGGAGGCGATCTGGTGCGGTACCCGGTCCAGCACCGTCACCAGCGTGACGTCGTACTCCTTCGCCGTACGCAGCAGGTGCCACGGCACAGCGTCCGCGTACCGGGCGGCGGTGGTGACCAGTACCCATACGTCGGCCGCGCAGATCAGCTCGGCGGCCAGTTCCCGGTTGCGCGCGACGAGCGAGTCGATGTCCGGGGCGTCCAGGAGGGCCAGGCCGCTGGGGAGCGCCGGGTCCGTCTCGACGCGCAGAGGCGCCACGCCCGCCGCGCGTACCGTGCCCACCGCGCTCCCGGCGCCCGTCGGCCCGCCAGGGCCACGGGCCGCCGCCGGGCCGCTCGCGCCCCCATCGCCTTCGGAAGCCGATTTCCCACCCGCCCGGGAGTCTCCGCCCTCGTACGGCCCTGCCCCGCCGTACGGACCCGTTTCGTCGTACGGGTGCGTTTCGTCGTACGCACGCGTCTCGTCGTACGGCCCCGTCCCGTCGTACGCCTCCATGGCGTCGGGGCCGTCCTGCACGGGCACCCGGACCCGGGTGAACTGCGGCAGTACGCGCCGGTCGGCGAACCAGTGCCGGTCGTCCGGATGGCATACGAGCACCGGGGTACGCGTCGTCGGCCGCAGCACGCCGGCCTCGCTGACACGACGGCCGACCAGCGAATTGACGAGCGTGGACTTGCCGGCCCCGGTCGATCCGCCGATGACCGCGAGCAACGGAGCCTGAGGAGAGCGCAGCCGGGGCATCACATAGTCGTCGAGCTGGTCCAGCAATTCGGACCGGGTGCGCCGGGCGCGGGCGGCGCCGGGCAGTGGCAGCGGGAAGCGCGCGGCGTCGACGCGGTCGCGCAGCGCGGACAGAACGTCAAGGAGCCGGGGTTGTACGTCCAAGGTTGCCACAGGTGCAGAATGCCCAATTTTGGCGGGTTTTTGAAGCGTATAGCCCTCTGTGCGCGCCGCGTAAATCGGTACAGAACGGGATCAGCGACGCATGAGGCAGTCGCGATCAGAGGGGCGCAGGCATAACGAGTGCACAACACCCGACGCGTGAGGCGCCAAAAGCGATGCAGAATTCGTACCTGCCTGCGATTATCGGGACCGCTTCACCGAACCTCCACAACGTGCCACGGAGGTGAAGCAACCGGGACGAGGCACACGGAGCCCTATCCTTGTCGGCGGCCCGTGATCCACGCCCACCACCTGGCCCCCGTAGCTCAGTGGATAGAGCAGGTGCCTTCTAAGCACTTGGCCGCAGGTTCGAGTCCTGCCGGGGGCGCACCTCCCTCACCGCCGGGCGCCTGAAGGTACGGCGGTGTGAAGACGCCTCGCCGGTCACCGCGTCTCCCGCGGTGACTCTTCGTAGCGTCATACGGCAAGTACCGACCGGCGCGGCAAGGCCGTCCACCCATACAGACGGACGGATCGGCGGACCACACGGGCCGCGTCTCCCGGGACAGGGCGCCGACACGCCACCGCTCCGCGCCTCGCCACCCGCCCGGCGTACGACGTCGCCTACTTCCCCTGCTCGCGCTTCAGTGCCCGGCGTTCGCGGGCGTTGGGATGGCGGATCACCACGCCCGCCATCCCGACGGAGCCGGTGAGGCGGATCAGCGGGGTGTCCGGGAGCCGGTCGGGGGTGGTCTTGTTCCTGAGGGCACCCATGCCGGTGGTGATGCCGTCGGTTTCCGCGGCCCAGCCCTCGGGGATGATCACCGTGACGCCCGCCATCTCGCCGTACACCTCCACCTCGACCTCGGGAAGTCGGCACTCGGTGCGGGTGAAGTCGAGCCGGACGCCGCCCATGCCGCCGTGCGCGGTGATGTGCGCGGGCACCTGCCAGCGCCCCGTCCGGGCGGCGCCGTGGAAACCACCCTTGAGGACCAGCGGCTCGCCCGGGTCCAGTACGGAGGCGGAGCGGGGCAGGTCGGCGGTGAGCGGGGCCAGGTCGGCGAAGGTCTTGGCGGTGAGCGCCTGTTCCAGCCGGTCCTCCAACTCGTCGAGGTCGAGACGGCCCTCGGCCGCCGCCTCCCTGAGCTGCTCCACCACGGCGTCCCGGTCGGAGTGGGAAGCGCGCAGCTCGCCCCAGGCAGCGGGTTCCGGAGTCTTGGCGGTCATAGGCCGATGATACGAACAAAGGGGCGCCGTAGGGCGGGTGACGATTGCGCTCGCGCCGTCCCGGGGAGCGAGTGACCGTTCGTACGCGCCCCACGGGGTGCTGGCACCCAGGCGTACGGGAGGGTTTGCCCCACCACGATCGGGGCCCTGGCCCGACTGTGTTCCGCCGCTCCTCGCACCAGCATGGAGGTCGATCGGCGATCGCCTTCATGACGGACTTCCGGCCGGCCCGTGGCACCCCCGCGGGCCGGCCGTGCGCGAGGAGAGGAATGCTGCCATGCCGCGTCCCACCGGAAGACCGGGTGCCGGAGCATGAGCCTGGACGAACGGTCCCGCCCCCGTACCCCGCGCCCCTACCCGACCACCGGCGGCCCCGACCCGGTCCGGCGTGACCGAGCCGTCGACGGGCTGCGGGCGCTGGCGCTGCTGGCCGTGCCGACCGGTCACTGGCTCGTCGGCGGGTTCGTCCTTGACGCCGACAGTTCGCTGCACAACGCCAGCCCGCTGTCCTCGTTCGCCCCGCTGGCGCCGATCACCTGGGTGCTCCAGATGCTGGGCATCTTCTTCCTCGTCGGCGGCTACGCCTCCGTCCTGTCCTTCCGGCGCGCCGCCGAGCGGGGCGCGACACCGGGCGACTGGCTGCGCGGCCGGCTGGCCCGGCTGTTGCGGCCGGCCGTCGGCGTCACCGCCGTCTGGGCCGTGCTCGCCGCCGCCCTGTACGCGGCCGGAGTGCCCGTCACGACGCTGCACACGGCCGCCACCTTGGTCGTCCAACCGCTGTGGTTCGTCGGTGTGTACGCGGTGGTGACGGCGCTGACGCCGTACTGCATGGCGGCCTCGCGGCGGCTCGGGGGCTGGGCGGCGGCACCGCTGGCGGCGGTCATCGCCGTCATGGACTTCCTGCGCTACGGGCCGTTCGCCGACTCCATACCGTACTGGGCAACGCTGATCAGCCTGATCCCCGGCTGGATGTTCGGCTACCAACTGGGCGTCTCCTGGGGCGAGAAGCGGCTCGGCAGGCGCGGCGCCTGGCTGCTGTTCGCCGGCGGCACGGCACTCTTCGCGCTGCTGCTGCTCGTCTTCCACTACCCGGCGAGCCTGGTCGGCGTCCCCGGTCACGACCGTACGAACTCGCACCCGCCGTCGCTGCTCGTCATCGCCCTGGCCGCGGCGCAGTCCGGCGCGGCGATCCTGCTGCGCGACCGAATAGCGGCCCTGCTGCGACGGCCCGCGCTGTGGGCACCGGTCACGGCCGTCAACCGGTCCGCGATGACGATCCTGTGCTGGCACCAGACGGCGATGCTCGCGATCGCCGTACCTGCCTCCTTCGTAGGTACGACGGTGCAGGGCCTGACCACCGCCCCGGACTTCCCCGCCTGGATGGCGACCCGCCTGCCGTGGCTGCCGCTCTTCGCCGTCACGCTCGTGCTCGTCGCCCGGGTGGCGAGACGGCTGGAAATGCCGTGGACGGGGGTGTCGCGGGGGCGGCGGGTGTGTGCGGGGGTGCTGGCGGTGGGGTTCGCGGCGTTCGCGCTGCGGGTGACGTTGGTGTAGCGGCGGGAGAGGGACAGGAAAGGCGGGTGGCATGCGAATGGGAGATACCGCTCCGCGCCGGAGTGGTACCTCCCATTCAGTACGCGTACTCAGTCGGCCATGGCCTCCGCCAGGCTGCGGGGCCGCATGTCGGTCCAGTGCTCCTCGACGTAGTCCAGGCACGCCTGACGACCCTCCGGGCCGTACACGCTCTGCCAGCCGGCCGGGATCTCCGCGAACGCCGGCCACAGCGAGTGCTGGTTCTCGTCGTTCGTCAGGACGTGGTACTGCGCCTCCGGGTCTTCGAAGGGGTTCGTCATGCGGGTGACCTCTCGGTGAAGGAGTTACCGGTGAGATTTGGATTATGCGGGAGGAGGCGCCGGTACCGAAGCGCAAGGGAGGGATTCGGGGTGATTTGGGTGATTCGGGAGGGGCTATAGCCGCCCGATGGGGCGCTGCGATCGCGGCTTGTACGGCCAGGCTCCCGGGCAGTCGTCTCGGCCGCCACGAGCGAACGGACCGGCTCAGCTCACCGCCAGCGAATGCAGATACCGCATCAGCGTCATCAGCACGTCCCGGCTGGAGGACCGCAGCCGGGCGTCACACTCGACGATCGGCACCTCCGGGGGCAGGTCGAGGGCGCCCCGTATCTCCTCGACGGGGTGGACGGGCGCGTCCGGGAAGGAGTTGATGGCGACGACGAACGGGACGCCGCGCTCCTCCAGGCGCCCGATGACGTCGAAGCTGACCTCCAGGCGGCGGGTGTCGACGAGGACCACCGCGCCCAGCGCGCCGTCGAACAGGCCGTTCCACAGGAACCAGAAGCGCTGCTGGCCCGGCGTGCCGAACAGGTACAGCACCAGTTCCTCGTTGAGGCTGATGCGGCCGAAGTCCATCGCGACGGTCGTCGAGGTCTTGCGCTCGATGCCGACGATGTCGTCCACGCCGACACCGGCCTGGGTCATCGTTTCCTCGGTGGTCAGCGGGCGGATCTCACTCACCGAGCCCACCAGGGTCGTCTTGCCGACCCCGAATCCGCCCACGATCACCACCTTGACCGCGGCCGCGGCGGTCTCGGGCAGTTCGTCCTCGCTCCGCGGCCCCTGGGCGGGGTGTTCGACAAGCGTCTCAGAGCTTTTGAAGTCCATGGATCACCGCCTCAATAAGGGCACGGTCGGGAAGTTGGGCGGGCGGCACGGGCGCGCGTGCCACCACCCGCCCGTCGGCCAGCAGGTCACCGAGCAGGACGGTGACCACGCTGACCGGCAACTGCAGGTAGGCGGAGAGTTCCGCCACGGAGAGCGGGGAGTGGCACAGCCGGATGATCGACGCCTGCTCCGGCTGCATGCCCGGTTTCGGGCCGGTTTTCGACACGATCAGCGTGACCAGGTCGAGGGAGGTGGTGTGACCGGAGGCGCCGCTGCGCCCGCCGGTGATCACATAGAGCCGCTCGGGGCTCTGGTCCTCCCAGTCCTGGTCCGCTCCGCTCATGCCGTGTCCCCGCTTCGCCCTGCCGTGCCCCCGTGCGGCCCCGGCCGCCTGCCGATCCGTTCGCCGCCCTGGATCATGCGCCCTGTCCGTCGTGGCGCGGTGGGCTGCTGAGGTGCTCGCCGATACGGGCCACCAGGTCCCGCATCCGCTGCCCGATCAGCCCGGCGTCCACACCCTCATCGGCCAGGACGGCCAGATAAGCGCCGGCGCCCGCGGCCATCAAGTAGAAGAAGCCACCGTCCAGTTCGATCACGACCATGCGCATCCGGCCGTCGCTGTGAGGGAACTCCGCGGACACCGCGCCCGCCAGGCTCTGCAGGCCGGCGCAGGCCGCAGCCAGCCGGTCGGCGGTATCGGTGTCCGTACCGTACTGGGCCATGCGCAGGCCGTCCGAGGACAGCACGACCACGTGACGGGTCTGCGGAACGCTCTCCGCGAGGTCCTTGAGCATCCAGTCCATGTTGGGCCGGTGCTGAATCATGGCTACTCACTCTTTTCCGACGACTCGTCACTCTTCTCACTGGCTGCACTTGCGGCACTGACTGAAGTCCCCGTACCGGCCGCGGGGGCCGGGTTGCCGGTCCGGTCGGTGACCGGGCCGGACTGCTCGGCGGGCAGGTCCGGGCGCATGTGCCCCGGCCGACCCGACGCATCCGTATGGCCGAAACGTTCCGGCTGGCCCGCCTGGCCCGACGCATTCGCCTGGCCCGACGCATTCGCCCGACCTGACTGCCCCGACTGCCCCGACTGCCCCGACTGTCCCGAGTGGCTTTCGCCGGACAGGCCGCTCTGGAACGCGGCGAGCCACATGCCGGGCTGCACCGGCGCGGCGTCCTCCGTCCCTCCGGTGGAGGAAACGGCGGGCGAGGAAGCGGCGGGAGCCGCGTGCGCACCAGGGTTCGCCGGGGGCACGGGCGCGGTGGCACGGGACTTGCGGCGCCGCTGCGGCAGCCCGTTGGCGGTCCGCTCGGTCACCACGGGGAGGTCATCCTGGGTCTCCTCCCGGACGTCGTCCCGGAACTGCGGGGGCACCGCCGCTGCGGCAGGGGGCATCGACGGCGCGAACGGAGCCGAAGCCGGGGGCTGGGCCTGAGCCTGGGGCGAGAAGCCGTTCTGGGTCTGGGGCGGGATCCCGTTCTGGGCCTGGGCGTGGAACCCGTTCTGGGACTGAGCCGGGAATCCGTTACGGGCCTGGGCCGACGGTACGGACGGGGCCGGCGCTGCGTGCCGGGGGCCGGTGGCCTGCGGGGCCGCGCTCACCTCGCGGCGTTCCGTACGGGCCGTACGCGGGCCGGAGGACGCGCCGATGCCGTGCGCGCGGCCGGTCGCGGCGGCCGTGGTGATCAGGTCCTGCGGAACGATCAGCACCGCGCGCACGCCGCCGTACGCGGAAGGCCGCAGCGATACCTGGAAGTTGTACGCCTGCGCCAGCCGGCCGACCACCGCGAGACCCAGCCGCGGAGTCTCGCCCAGGTCGTTGACGTCGATGCCCTGCTGCGCCTGCTGGAGCATCCGCTCGGCCCGCTTGCGGGCCTCCTCGCTCATGCTGACGCCGCCGTCCTCGATCTCCACGGCGATGCCGGACTGCACCTCGACGGCGGTCAGGTGCACCCGGGTCTGCGGCGGGGAGTAGCGGGTGGCGTTGTCGAGCAGCTCGGCGAGGGCGTGGATCAGCGGCTCGACAGCGGTACCGACGACCGCGACCTCCGACACGGAGTGCAGCTCGACACGCTGGTAGTCGATGATCCGGGACATCGCGCCGCGCAGCACGCTGAACAGCGGAACCGCTCGGCTCCACTGACGGCCGGGGCGCGCGCCACCGAGAACGGCGATGGAATCGGCGAGGCGGCCGATCAGAGCCGTACCGTGGTCCAGGCGCAGCAGGTCGCCGAAGACGTCCGGGGACTGGCCGTGCCGGTCCTCCATGTCCCGCAGTTCCTGGGCCTGTTGGTGGACGATCGCCTGTACCCGGCGGGCGATGTTCACGAACGCACGCTGGGCGGACTCGCGCAGGTCCTCCTCGCCGACGACGGCGTCGAGCACAGAGCGCAGAACGGCCTGGTGCGCCGCGGTGAACTCGGGCGTCAGACCCGCCTCACGTGCATGACGCTTGATCCGCTCGGTCATCGCGGCATACACGTCCTCGGGGAACTCGCCGTGTCCGAGCCGGGCCACCACCTCGGGCAGCAGTTCCTCGGCCAGCCGGACGGTCTCGGCCTCCTGCCGGCCGAGCGCGGCCTGCTGGGTCGCGGCCTGCTCACGCAGCGCGTCGAGCGCCCGGCCGCGACGGGAGACTTCACCGGTCACCAGCGCGACCGCCACGGTGGCGACCGCGCCGATCCAGATCACCGGCGTGCTCGCCTGCGAGGGAACCGTCGCGGTGGCGACGGCCGCGGCCACCGCGGTGGCCGCGGCGGGCAGTATCCACGCGAGAACCGAGGTAGGACGCGGCCCCTCGGGCGACGATCCTTCTCGAACCATCTGCACCCTAAAACCCTCAAAACATCGACAGATCACAGGACGTCTAGCGGGCCCCAGCTCCCCGTACGGCGCCGCCACAGAGTGACCTGCGGTAACTGCCTTCATACACTGGGCCGGTAGTAGCATAACCGCCTTTGATCAAGGGCTGACGCCAGGTCATGACTCGTCAGTAGCGGGCGGATCGGGGCGTTCCGCCAGGGGCGTTGGTCCTTTGTTTGCCTCCTGTCGGCGACGCGTACGGGCCTGGCCAAGCGGACGGCCGATGGACGAAGAACGCCGTCTTCGCATGTACGTACAGGTATACGTACAGGTGCCGCGCATGTGGAGGCGCGCCTTGGTGGCGGGCTCGACCGGGCCCCTTTTCAGGCTCGGGGGGGCGCTTCGACGGGCCACTTCGAGTGGCGTCTCGACGGGGTGCGCAGGTGAGGATGACGGCATGGCACACCCGACCCGGTTCCGCATGTACTACGAGGACGAAGACCTGTGGCTGCACTTCGAGACGGACGAGGAGGGCTGGGCAGCCCGCCATATCGAAATCCGCGGAAAGGACGCCCGCCCCGTGACGGCAGCCTCCTTGGAAGAGGTGCTGCACCTGCGTGACCACGCAGACATCCCGGCAATGCTCCGCTACGAGCACCGATACGGCGTCCTGGCCGAGGGCCCTCTGGATGGCTGGCAGGACCAGCCCCATGCGGCCGAGCTGACCGCGGAAGAGTTCGACCGCCTTTGGGCCGTAGCTAGGCGAACTCTGGAGGGCCGGGCCGGACTGACCGAACCGGCCGAACCGGCCGTCCCGACTGGACTGGCCGACGAGGCTTCGTAAACGGCCGCTACTCTCGTGCGGCTCCTGCGCGCTCAGCCCGCCAGCTGCGCTCTGGTGCAGCGCCCCCCAAAGCCGTGGCCCTCCTGGCGCCGACTTACTTCAACGACAACAACGGGAAGTTTCCAGCCTCCTGTCTCAAACTCCGGGACGCGCTTACGGAGCCATTGCGTTAACCGGTCGATCGGAGGCGCCCGGGGATGGGCAGCGGGCGGGCGGTGGTGTTTGCAGGCGACCGCGTCTGCCGAATGAGCGGTCCGGGCCGGGATGCCGCGTGGGAGGGGCGGGGGCAGGGTGGGGTGGGGC
>NZ_LGCW01000006.1:0-33223 GCF_001279365.1 Streptomyces sp. NRRL F-5755
GGTGACGTGGGAAGCGCCGCTCTGAGGCGGCGGTCCTGTGCGGGGCGCTTCGGTACGGCACGGGGCGGTGGTGGCGGGGTACGTCCGTACCTCGGTCGGGGGCGGGGCTCCGGCCGGGCGGGCCGGAGGCGTCAGACGCCGAGGGCGGGGAGGACCACGGCGTCGATGTAATCGGCGAGGAACGCCCGGTCGGCGGGCCGGTCCTCGATGAGCTGCCGGGCGACGAAGGCGCCGATCAGCATGTGCGGGACATAGCCGAGCGCGGGGCGGTCCGCGGGGATCTCGCCGCGGTCCACGGCGCGCGCGAGCATCGCGTCCAGGCCGCTGATCTCGGGCCCGATGAGCAGGTCGCGCAGCGCCCGGTGGAGGTCCGGGTTGTCGTGCGCGGCCCGCGCCAGGCCCCGGATCAGCGCGGAGTCCTGTTCCATCCGGCAGTCGTCGTCGCGGGCGACCATCGCCTGGAGGTCGCCGCGCAGGCTGCCGGTGTCGATGTCCGCGACCCGGACGGGCTTGTAGTGGTCCAGCGCCCTGGCGACCAGCTCCGGCTTGCCCTGCCACTGGCGGTAGAGGGTGGCCTTGCTGGCGCGGGTGCGGGCGGCGACGGCGTCCATGGTCAGGGCGTCGTAGCCGACCTCGCGCAGCAGGGCGAGCACGGCCGAGTACAGCTCGGCCTCGCGCTCGGGGGTCAGCCGGCTGCGGCCCATCGCGGCACACCTCCTCGGGGAATTCTCGGGGAATCTCAGCGGAACGAAACGGTTTCGTACAGCTTGCGTACGGCTCGACCGTACCCCCGCCCCCAGCGAAACGGAAACGTTTCGATGGTGGTCTGTGTCACGGAAACACGGGCCCCGGCCGAGTTGCCTCGTCCCACCCGCGCCGAAACCATGGGGGCGTGAGTGACGGCGCGTATCTCCGGTTCCCGCATCTCCACGGCGAGATGCTGTGTTTCGCCGCCGAGGACGACCTCTGGGTGGCACCGCTGACCACGGACGGCGGCGATGCCCCCCGGGCCTGGCGGCTGACGGTCGACCGCACCCGGGTCAGCCACCCGCGGTTCTCCCCGGACGGCAGACATCTCGCCTTCACCACCTGGCGCAGTCTCGACCCCGAGATCCACCTCGCCCCGGTGGAGGGCGGCCCGGCCCGCCGCCTCACCTATTGGGGGAGCACCGACGCCCGCGTCTGCGGCTGGACCCCGGACGGCCAGATCCTGGCCGTCTCCTCGCACGGCCAGCCCTTCTCGTACTACTCCTGGGCCTACAGCGTCCCGACGGACGGCAGCCCGGGCGGCCGGCTGCCCTGGGGCCCGGTCTCGGACATCGCGGTCGCCGACTTCGCCGCGGACGGGCACCGGCTGGAGGGCGACGGCCATCCGTACGGGAACGTCGCCGACGGCGGGCTCGACGGCAACCACGACGACACGGTCGAACGCCGCACGCTGCTGCTGACCGGCAAGCCGCCGCACGAGCCCGCCTCCTGGAAGCGCTACCGCGGCGGCGCGATGGGCCGGATGTGGCTGCACGGCACCCGGCTGCTGCCGGACCTGCGCGGGCACCTGGACGCGGTGATGTTCGTGGGTGACCGCATCGCGTTCCTCTCCGACCACGAAGGCATCGCCAACGTCTACTCCTGCAAGCCGGACAGCACGGATCTGCGGCGGCACACCGACCACGCCGACTTCTACGCCCGGCACGCGTCCACCGACGGGCAGCGCATCGTCTACCAGTGCGGCGGCGACCTGTGGCTGGTGGACGACCTGAGCCCGACCGGCAAGCCGAGCCGCCTCCAGGTGCGCCTGGGCGGTCCGCGGGCCGGCCGCCGCACGTACCAGGTACCGGCCGGTTCGCACATCACCTCCCTCGCGGTGGACACCACCGGGCGGGCCAGCGCCGTCGGCGTGCGCGGCAGCCTGTACTGGCTCACCCACCGCGACGGCCCGGCCCGCACCATCCACGACGAGCCGGGGGTACGCGTCCGGCTGCCCGAGATGCTGGGCTCCACCGGGCGGATCGCCTACGTCACCGACGCCGAGGGCGACGACGCGATCGAGATCGCCGACCTGCCCAAGGCCGGTATCCCGCGTGAGCCGCGCCGTCTCGCGGCCGGGCGGCTGGGCCGCGTCCACGAGCTGGTCGCCGCGCCGGACGGGGAGCGGCTGGCGGTGGCCGCGCACGACGGGCGGCTGCTGCTCGTCGACGCCTCGGACGGCGACGGCGAGGGCCGGGTCACCGAGCTGGTCAAGTCGGTCAACGGCCCCGTCCGCGACCTGGCGTTCTCCCCCGACTCGGGCTGGCTGGCCTGGTCCCACCCGGGCATCGGCCGGACGCTGCGCAGCATCAAGATCGCCCGGCTGACCGGCAACGGCTCCGGAGACGGTACGGAGGCCGCCAGCACCGTCGTGGACGTCACCAACGGCCGCTTCGAGGACGAGCAGCCGGTCTTCACCCGCGACGGCCGCTACCTCGCGTTCCTGTCCTGGCGCGGCTTCGACCCGGTCTACGACGTGCACACCGGCGACCTGTCCTTCCCGCTCGGCTGCCGCCCCTACCTCGTACCGCTGTCCTCCGCGACGCCCTCCCCCTTCCAGCTGTCCGCCGACGGACGGCCCGCGGCGGGCGGCCTGGACCCGGCGGAGGCGCCGGTGACGGCCGAGGGCACGGCGCTGGTCGAGGTGGAGGGCCTGGCGAGCCGGGTGACGCCGTTCCCGGTAGCGGCGTCCAAGTACTCGGCGCTGCGCCCGGTCGCCGGGGGCGGGCTGGTCTGGCTGCGCTGGCCGATCTCCGGCGCGCTCGGCGAGACCTTCGCCAATCCCGACAACACCTCGGGCCAGCCGACGCTGGAACACTTCGACCTGGTCAAGGCCAAGCGCACCGAACTGACCGGTGCCATCGACTCGTACGCGCTCAGCGGCGACGGCACCCGCCTGGTCGTCAACGACGAGGGCGATCTGCGGGCGGTGCCCGCGACCGAGCCGCCGGACGCCGACTCCACGGTCCACCTGGACCCGCGGCGCATCCTGCACGACGTGGACCCGCCCGCCGAGTGGCGCCAGGCGTACGACGAGGCGGGCCGGATCATCCGCGCGTACTTCTGGGACCCGGGACTGTCCGGCGTGGACTGGGACGGGGTGCTGGAGCAGTACCGGCCGCTGGTCGAACGGGTCGCCTCCCCCGACGAGTTCGCCGACCTGCTGCGCGAGGTGCTGGGCGAGCTGGGCACCTCGCACGCGTACGTGACGGCCGGCAAGCGCAACGAGGGCCCGCCGCACTACCAGCGCGCGATCGGCCTGCTCGGCGCCAACTTCGTCTTCAAGGACGGCTACTGGGTGGTGAGCCGCATCCTGCCCGGCGACTCCTCCGACTCCCGGGCCCGCTCCCCGCTGGCCGGTACGGGCATCCGCGAGGGCGCGGCCCTCACCCACGTGGACGGCCGCCGGGTCGATCCGGTGGCCGGCCCGTACGCGCTGCTGGCCGCGGCCGGGGGCACCACCGTCGAGCTGACCTTTGCGCCGGAGAGCGGCGGCCCGTCGCGGCGCGTGGCGGTGGTCCCGCTGATCGACGAACGGCCGCTGCGCTACCAGGACTGGGTCGCCAAGCGCCGCGCGGTCGTACGGGAACTGAGCGACGGCAAATGCGGCTACCTCCACATCCCCGACATGGGCGGCTCCGGCTGGGCGCAGTTCAACCGCGACCTGCGCATGGAGGTCTCCCGGCCCGCGCTGATCGTGGACGTACGGGGCAACGCCGGCGGCAACATCTCCGAGCTGGTCGTGGAGAAGCTGACTCGCACCATCGTCGGCTGGGACCTCACCCGCGACGCCCAGCCGGTCAGTTACGCCAGCAACGCGCCGCGCGGCCCGGTCGTCGCGGTCGCCGACGAGATGACCTCCTCCGACGGCGACATGATCACCGCCGCGTTCAAACTGCAGGGCATCGGGCCGGTCGTGGGCCTGCGCACCTGGGGCGGGGTGGTCGGGATGACCGGCCGGCACCGGCTCGGGGACGGTACGTACATCACGGTGCCGATGAACGCCGCCTGGTTCGACGCGTACGGCTGGGGCGTGGAGAACCACGGTGTCGAGCCGGACATCGAGGCGCCCCGCTCGCCGCTGGACTGGGCCGAGGGCCGCCACCCGCAGCTCGGCGTCGCCGTCCGTACCGCACTCGACCTGCTGGAACGCCATCCCGCCACGGAACCGCCGGATCTGTCGGACGTACCGGACCGGCGGCGCCCCGAACTGCCGCCCCGCAGCGGCTGAGCACCGACCGCACACCGACAGGAGTTCCTGCATGGGCACGCGCATATGCACAGCGTCACTGGCCGCCACCGCGGCGTTGACGGCCGGGCTCACCCCGGCACCCGCCCACGCCGCCGGACCCACCGCCCCCGCCGCGCGAGACGGCGGCACCCACCTCCGCTTCGACAAGAATCGACGCGCCCCGGCCGATTCCCGGGTCCGCCTCGTGCAGTCCGGCACGGGCAAGGTGCTGGCCGACTTCCGCGCCGGTTCCGGCCAGGGCGGTACGGCGGGCCGCGACGAGTGCGCGCGCAGCGAGGGCTGGCTGCCGGACGGCACGTACCGGGTCCTCGGGCACACCACGCGCAAGAAGGGCGGGCGCGACGGCATCAACGGGTACGCGATCCGGCTCGCGGACAAGACGTGCCGGGACGGCCGGACCCGGCGCACCGCGCTGTTCCTGCACAGCGAGATGCGCTCGGACGGCACCCAGGGCATCGCGGTGCCGGGCCGCGACAGCCCGTTCCGCTGGGACGGCGACAGCGACTACCACTCGCTGGGCTGCGTCAAGCTGGCCCCGGCGGACGTGAAGCACCTGTTCGCGGCGGCGGAGCGGTACGGGTGGCCGGCGACGCTCAAGGTCGTCAAGTAGCCCGGGACGTACAGGTTGAGGGGTGCACCCGACGCTACGGGTGCACCCCTCAGGACGCGCGCAGTGTGCGGTACGCGCGTCAGCCCTTGAACGTGTCCCGGGCGTCCTGCTCGGCGTCCGCGACCTGCTGGCGGGCCTGCTCCTCGCGGTCGCGGGCCTGCTCACGGGCCTGCTGCGCGCGCCCGCTCGCCTCCTCCCGGCCCTGCCGGCCGCGCTGTTCCGCCTTCTCCCGAAGCTGCCGCTTCCTGTCCTCGGACTGATCCTTGATGCCCATGCTGTTCCCTCCTGGAGGGTGCTCGGGGTGGGCCCCGACCAGCCTCGCACGCAGGGACACCGCACGCATTTCGATCAATTCACGGCGTTACGGAGCGGATGCGGCGCAGCGGTACGGAGCACCGCGGCCCGGTCTCAGCGGTTCGTACGGGCCTTCTCGTCCGCCTCCCCGCCCGCGCCGACCAGCCCCACCCGCAGCCCTTCGATCCGGCTCCCGAAACGGCGCATCTCGCGCTGGCCCATAGTGCCGATGACGGACGGCAGACAGCCGCGCACCGACTGCATGCCGCGCAGCCACCACTGCCCGTACACATGCGCGGAACGGCGCTCGATGCCCGCCACGAGCCGGTCCACGGCCGGGCTCAGCGGATACGTCTTGTTCGACGGCCAGGGCAGCCGCTGCCGCAGCTCGCGCATCACGTCGTCCGCGTCCGCGCCGCGCACCATGTCCGTATCGGTCCAGCTCAGATAGCCGACGCCGACCCGTACGCCCTTGTGGCCGACCTCGGCGCGCAGGCTGTGCGCGAACGCCTCGACGCCGGACTTGGAGGCGCAGTACGCGGTCATCATCGGCGCCGGGGTGACGGCGGCGAGCGAGGCTATCTGGAGGAAGTAGCCGCGCGACTCCATCAGGACCGGCAGGAACGCCCGCCCGGTGACGGCGCCGCCGATCAGGTTCACCTCGATGACCCGCCGCCAGGACACCGGGTCGGAGTCCACGAACGGGCCGCCGGAGGCGACCCCGGCGTTGGCGACCACGATGTCCACCTTGCCGAAGCGCGCCTTGACCTCGCGCGCCACCTCGGCCATCGCCTCGTGGTCGGTCACATCGGCGTGCCAGTGCGCGGCCTCGCCGTGCAACGAGGCGGCCACCCGCGCCAGTTCCTCCGGCTCCAGGCCGACCAGCGCGAGCGTGGCGCCGCGCGCGGACAGTTTGCGGGCGAGGAGTTCGCCGACCCCGCGCGCCGCGCCGGTGACGACGGCGACCTGCCCCTCCAGGCTCCTGCGTACGCTCATGCGGTCTTCTTCTCCTCGGCGGTGGGGTGGGCGGGCGTGATCGTGTCGGCGGCAGTCGCCCCGTCGTTTCGGAGGTGGTCCCGGACCAGCTCCCGGATACGGCCGACGACCACGTCCGGCTCCTCGACCGGCGTCATGTGCCCGGTGCCCGGCAGCTCGGTCAGCCCCAGGAAGTCCGGCAGTACGGAGGCCAGCCGGCGGGACTGCACGATCGGGGTGAGCCGGTCGGCGGTGCCCGCGATGACGGCGGTCGGTACGTCCAGCCGCGCCGCGCCACCGGTCAGTTCGAGGCCGGCCAGGACCTTGCCCCACCGGGACCGCACCCCCGCCGGGCAGGCGTGCACGATCCGCGCGCACGCCTCGACCTGCTCGGGGGTCGCGGCCGGACCCATCGTGGCGTACTTCAGAATCCGTTTGGCGAGCGCGGTGACCGGCCCGAGCGGCGCCCGCGACCCGAGGACGATCTGATGCGCGACGCGCCGCCCGCCCGGCGAGCGCATCGGGATGACCAGGGACTCCGCCGACAGGTTCGCGCTGCCGGTGCTGCACAGCAGTACGGCGGCGGCCCGCTCCCGGAACTCCGGGCGCCCGGCGGACGCCATCATCGTCATGCCGCCCATCGAGTGCCCGGCCAGCACGGCCCGCTCCCCCGGCTCCAGCGCCGTGCCGAGCACGGCCACCAGGTCGTCGGCGAGCGCGGTGGTGGTGTAGCCGCGGGGGCCGACGGCAGGGGTGCGGCCGTGTCCCCGCTGGTCGTAGACGATGACCTTGTGGTCGGCGGCCAGGTCCCGGACGACCGGGGCCCAGAAGGCGGTCGAGCAGGTCCAGCCGTGCGAGAGGACGACGGCGGGGGCCTCGGCGGCGTCCGGCCCGTGGATCTCCACATACAGCCGGGACCCGTCGGCCGAGGTCGCGGTCAGCTGCCGGCGCGGCGCGGGCGGCGCGTACCGCCCGCCGGCCATGGGCGTCGATGCCATTACGCCACCGCCTTCACGGCCTGTCCGGCGCGCTCGCCCCTGTGGGCCGCCGGGACGCGCAGCACCTCGTACTCCGCGAGGTCCACCTGCCGCGTCACCTTCCGGAACTCGGCCGTGGTGCCGGGCCATGCGGTCGTGTTGCGCCCGTTGGAGTCCAGGTACCAGCTGTCGCAGCCCCCGGTGTTCCACACCGTCCGCTCCATCCGCTTCTGAACGCCCCGCGTCCAGGCGTGCACCGCCGAAGGACGGGCGTTCAGCGCGATCTTCCCGCCCAGTACGTCCAGCTGCCGCATGAAGTCGACCAGGTAGTTGAGCTGGGACTCGATCATCAGGATCATCGAGCTGTTCCCCAGGCCCGTGTTGGGCCCGATGATGGTGAGGAAGTTGGGGAAGCCGGCGGCGGTCGTGCCGCGCAGCGCCTCCATCCCGTCCTTCCACTCCTCCGCGAGCGTGGTGCCGTTGGCGCCGGTGACGCGGTGCGCGATCGGCATGTCCGTCACGTGGAAGCCCGTACCGAAGACGATCGCGTCGGCCTCGGTCTCCGTACCGTCCGAGGCGACCAGCACCTTGCCCCGGACCTCCTTCAGCCCACTGGCCACCACATCCACATTCGGCTGCGTGAGCGCCGGGTAGTACGAGTTCGACAGCAGAATCCTCTTGCACCCGATCCGGTAGTCCGGCGTCAGTTTCGCCCGCAGCACCGGGTCCTTGACGGCCCGCTTCATGTGCCCCTTGGCCAGCCCCTCGATCAGGCCCAGCTCGTTCGGCCGCTTGGTGAACGCGCTGACCTGCAACTCCCTGATCCCCCACAGCAGCCCGCGGCGCGCGGCCCGGGTCGCCGGGATCTTGGCGTGCAGCCAGCGCTCCAGGCCGCTGATCTTCCGGTCGGCACGCGGCAGCACCCAGGCCGGGGTGCGCTGGAAGAGGGTGAGCCGGTCGACCGTCGGTTGTATGGACGGCACGATCTGGATCGCCGAGGCGCCCGTACCGATCATCGCGACGCGCTTGCCACGCAGGTCGTAGTCATGATCCCAGCGCGCGGAGTGGAACACCTTGCCCTGGAAGGAGTCCAGCCCCGGAACGTCCGGCACCTTGGGGTCGGACAGCGGCCCGGTCGCGGACACCACCACATCGGCGGTCAGCGCCCCACTGGCCGTCTCCACCTCCCAGTACAGCTCCTCCCCGTTCCACCGCAGGCTGCGCACCTCCGAGTCGAAGCGGATGTGCGGCCGCAGCCCGAAGGTGTCGGTGACCCGCTCCAGGTACGCGCGGATGTGCGGCTGCCCGGAGAAGTTGCGGGGCCACTCGGGGTTGGGCGCGAAGGAGAACGAGTACAGGTGCGAGGGCACGTCGCACGCGCATCCCGGATAGCTGTTGTCACGCCAGGTGCCGCCCACCGAGCCGGCCCGCTCCAGGACCACGAAGTCGGTGATCCCCTGGCGCCGCAGCCGTACGGCCGCCCCCAGACCACCGAACCCCGATCCGATCACCGCCACCCGTACGTGCTCGTGTTCGCGCTCGGCCATGCCGCCGCCTCCCGAGTTCGACCGTCGATACTGCAAACCTTGGCCTCAACCGCGCCAGCAATCACTGGCACGATTGGAGGGTAGGACACGGACGTACCGAGCGGTAGGGGGTATGCGGCGGGAAGTTACCGCTGGTTGCACCTCGGCTCGGCCCCGGTGGGGCGACATAGGCTGAGCTCGTGGCAGAGAACAGGAACGGCGCAGCCAGGCCGGAGGATGTGAGGCCGGAGGCGGTCGGGGTGGCCGGGGCGGCGGCGGAGCCGGGGGCGGAGGGCGCCTACGGGACGGTCGAGGCGGAGCCACGCGCCAGCGGCGCGGCTGGCGCTACCCCTCCCTCCCCCTCCCCCCGCGAATTCCGCATGGCCGACCTGGCCAGAGAGGCCGGGATCACCGTCCGTACCCTGCGCTTCTACCGCGAGCGCAAGCTCATCCCGCCACCACGCCGCGAGGGCCGGATCGCCTGGTACAACGAACACCACCTCGCCCGCCTCCGCACCATCGCCGGCCTCCTCGACCGCGGCCACACCCTCGGCGGCATCGCCGAACTGCTCTCCGCCTTCGACAACGGCCGCGACGTCGGCGAACTGCTCGGCCTGGAGAGCACCCTCGTCGCCCCCTGGTCCGAGGAAACCCCCGTACGCCTTACCCCCGAAGAACTCGCCGACCACTTCAAGGACGACGTCACCCCGGAAAACCTCTCCGCCTCCCTGGACATCGGCTACCTGGCCGTGGACGGCGACGAGTTCGTCCACATCAGCCGCCGCCTCCTCGACGCCTCCACCGAACTCGTCGCCAACGGCGTCCCGCTCGCCGCCGTCCTGGAAGCCGGCCGCGAGGTCCGCGCCCACGCGGACGCCATGGCCGACCTGTTCATCTCGGTGATCCGCACCCACGTCCTGAACGACGTCCTCACCCGCGCCGCCGCCGGCACCCCCCTGGACCCCACCGAAGTCGCCCGCATAACCCAGACCATCGAAAAACTCCGCCCCATCTCCAAGGGCATCGTCGACGCGGAACTGTCCATGGCGATGGACCGGAGGGTGCGGGCGGAGCTGGAATCGTGGCATCGGGGGCGGGGGGACGAGGGCGAGGCGTGAGTCGCCGCCCGGACACTCACGTACGATCCGACGATCAGAACCCGGTCCACACCACCCCGAACTGATCCCGCCCGGAGGCGAGATGAGCAGTGCCCTTCTCGTGATGGACGTCCAACAGGCCATCGTGGACATCGCCGACGACGGCTCCGGCTATCTGCCGCGCCTGCGCCGGGCGATCGAGGGCGCCAGGGCGGCGGACATCCCCGTGATCTACGTGGTCATCGGGCTCCGCCCCGGCTACCCGGAAGTCGGCACGCGCAACAAGCCGCTCGCCGCCATCGCGCAGGCCGGCCTCTTCGTCGAGGGCGCCCCGGGCACCGAGATCCACCCCGAGGTCGCGCCCCGGCCGGGCGATGTGGTGGTCACCAAGCGGCGGGCGAGCGCGTTCTCGGGCAGCGATCTCGACGTGGTGCTGCGGGCACGCGGTATCGACCACCTCGTCCTCACCGGCATCGCCACCAGCGCCGTCGTCCTGTCCACCCTCTGCCAGGCCAACGACCTGGACTTCGGCCTGACGGTCCTCTCGGACGCCTGCCTGGACACCGACCCCGAACTGCACCAGGTCCTCGTCGAGCGGCTGTTCCCGCAGTGGGCGGACGTCCCCACCGTCGAGGACTGGCTGAAGACGCTTCCTCGTTAGGCGGGCAGCTTCGTGTCGACAAGGAAGCTGATCTCGATGACCTGGCCCGGGAAGGTGAGTTCGGGGACGCCGAGGACCGTGCTGACGGGTTGGTGATCCCCGAAGTACGCCAGGTTTCCCTCCGCCGCGGCCGTCGCGTGCTGCCGGAGACCGACCACATACAGGGTCTGTGAGATCACCTGGTTCCGGGTGACGCCGTAATGGTTCAGGACCTTGTCCATGTTGGCGTAGGTCTGCCGTGCCTGGGCGGTGAAGTCGTCCGCGTAGCGGAACTCGCCCGCCTCATCGAGCGAAAGCTGTCCCGATACGTGGATCAGCTCGCCGGACTTGATCGCCTGCGCGTAGCCGAAGTCGCGCTCGGCCGGTACGTCGTGGTGAAAGACATCGACGGAAGTCACAGTGTCCCCTTCCCGGCACACTCTCTTGCGGTGACTTGAAAACCGTAGGAGAGTGGCGGCTGACCTGGAAGAACGCACTTTTCCGTGACTGAGGAACCTGATGGTGACCAAGCACCTGCTCAAGGGCCTGCCCGAGAACGCGGACCTGCGGCGCGCGGATTCCCTGGCCCGGGAGATCTTCTCCGACGTCGCCAACAAGTGGGCGTTTCTGATCATCGAAGCACTCGGCGAACGCACCTTGCGCTTCAGCGAGTTGCGCGACGAAGTCGAGGGCATCAGCCACAAGATGCTCACCCAGAACTTGCGCATGCTGGAACGCAACGGTCTGGTCGACCGGAAGGTGCACCCCACCGTGCCGCCGAAGGTCGAATACACCCTTACCGGCCCGGGCCGGGACCTGCGCGCCACGGTCGACGCGATGTGCGGCTGGACGCACCAGCACCTGGGTCATATCGAGGAAGCACGCCGCCGCTTCGACACCACACCCGGCGCACTCGGCGCTTCGCAGTAGCGCATGAATCGGGCCAGATGCCGCTGCCGCATTGACCAGCCCATCACTTACGGAGTATTCGAACGCCACCAACAGCCCCCAACATTGCCGACTTCCGGCAATGCCCTCAGGGCGCACCGTAGAGATGATCACTCCATCGGGAGTTCACCTACGGAGGCACCACGCCCATGAGACCGACCCGCGCTGCCCTGATCGTCGCGGCCACCGCCCTGACGCCGGCCCTCCTCCTCGCGACCCCGGCGTCCGCCACCGCAGCGGCGGCAGCACCGACATCCGCCCCGGTCACGCAGGCGGTCGCCGGGACCGACAAGCCCGTCGACGAAATGTCGGAGGTCGACCTCCGTGTCGCCGTCCTGCGCATCCTGGGCGGCAAGAACGTAGGCGTAGGGGTCACCCGAGAAGCCAACGCGGCTCTCAACGGCACCCCCGATGACCTGCGCGCCTTCTTGAAGACCGGCTACCGCCTCGCCCAGGCCGAGGACGACCGCGTCGCCCTCTTCACCATCCTCGGCCGCAAGGACACCGGCCGCGGAGTCAAAGAGGAAATCAACAAGCTCCTCAACAACAATGCCACGCCCGAAGAACTGCGCGCCTTCCTCGAAACCGGTTACCGTCTGGCCCGATTCGAAGACGATCGCGTAGCCGTCTTCACCATCCTCGGCCGCAAGGACACCGGCCCCAGAGTCAAAGAGGAAATCAACAAGCTCCTCAACAACAATGGCTCGCCCGAAGAGTTCCGTGCCTTCCACGAAACCGGCTATCGCCTCGCCCGGGCCGAGGACGACCGCGTAGCCATCGGAAAGATCCTGGCCAAGCCGAACATCAGCAAGGCCCTCCGAAAGGCTGCCGAGAAGGCCCTCGCCGACGGAACGCCGGAGGCACTGCGGCACTTCCTGGAGGTCGGACAGTACGAGGTCCACGGCAAGTGACCTGAGCCCGCAACCGCGCGGTCGGCGCTCGGCGCCGGCCGCCGCGGCGGGCCCACCTCACAGCGCCCACGACTCCCCTGCCCCGTCCAGCCACACCCGCTCGCCCTCCGCCGTGACCGTCAGCCCGAACCGCGCGCAACCGGGCCGGTCACGCGCCACCCACCACCGGTACGCGGCCTCCACCTCGTCCCAGAGCCGACGCGCCCCGTACTGCCAGACCCGCGCGTCCGCACCGTCCCGGAACAGCACGCAGGCCCAGGACCGGTCCCGCAGCCCGTAGAACCACACCGGCCGGGCCCCGTCCCGTTTCTCCGCCTCCACTCGCAGGCAATCCCGCACTCGCAGCCCCACCGCGAACCGCTGCGGCGCGAACCCCTCCCCGAGGAATTCCGTCTCCGTGATCCCCGTCGAGGACTCCCACCCCTCGGCCACACTTCCCCGTACGTACTCGCCGTGCACCACCCCCGGCAGCCGTTGCGCCCGCAACTTCATGAATTCCACCGGCCCGGTAAACCGCCCCGAAGCGCTGCGCCCGTCGTCCGCGACCACTAACCGGGCCACGGCATCCGCATTACTGAAATGCGTCCCCCAGGGCGCAACCAGAATTCCCCCGGGCCGGCACTGCTCCACCCAGGCCCGCGGAAAGCGCCGAAGCCCACAGGTCCCGATGATCCGGTCGTACGGAGCGCCTTCCGGACACCCGTCGAACCCGTCACCGCGTACGACACGAGCCGAGCTGCCGAACCCCTCCAGGCTCGCCCGGGCCCGCTCCGCCACCCCCTCGTCCACCTCCATCGTGACCACGCGACCGGCCCGGTGCGCCAGGAGGGCAGCGTTCCACCCGGTGGCCGTACCGATCTCCAGCACCCGGTCACCACCCCGTACGTCCAGGTCCCTGAGCATGCGGAACACCACCGACGGCATGGAAGCGGAACTGGTGGCAACCGCCCCCGGCTCCGTCCCGGCATGCCTGCCGTCGTCCCACTGCGTCACCACCGGACAGTCGGCATCGGCATACGCCTGCCACCGCTCCGGATCGTCCGTACGGGAGACGCACACGCTGCGCCCCGCCGCCATGTCCCACGGCCACATGAGCTCAGGCAGAAAGGCCGCCCGGGGTACGTCCGCGAACGCAGCCGCCCAGTCCCCGGCCATCACCCCACTCGCCGCGAGCACCCGCCCCAGCTCGGCGTAGCCGGGGGTTACGTGTCGTACGTACGCCATGTTCACGCGCCCTTGGGCGGGTTGGGTACGTGGCCGGGAGGACTTGCCGCGTGATCGGGGTGCCGTCGGATCAGGACCTGGCAGTCCGTTGCCTTGGACTGGTCGCCGACCTTCAGCGCGGCCACCAAGGCGCGCGCCAACTCCAGGCACCCCGTGCACTCCGAGGCTCCCTCGTACGTACGGGGCGAGATCGTCATGTCCGGCCTCCTCGCCCGTGCGGGTGCCCGGCGATGACCCCGTTGCAGCTCAGCACGGTGAGCGAGCGCCCATCCGCCCGAGCGGGTTCCCGGTCCCCGTACGCGGACGCGCACACGTCGCAACCCGGCACCGGCACCGGGTCCGTGGCCCGCCTTTTGCCGGTCGCGCCGGCCTTTTCACTGATTCCCATGGGAGACCCTTCGCCTGTTCCCGATCCGCACATTTACTCAATGCGTCCAGCCGGTTACAGAGTGGCGCAACACTCAGTAGTCTGGGGACTGTTCGGGCGCTCGATCTGAGGGTTGAGTGTCGCGGCATATGCATGCGCCGTTGACCACGGGAAACGGCCCGAGCGAGAGCCATGACCAGACCTTGAGTCGGGGGAATCGTGGACGAAGAAACCGACAGCCCGGAAGACCCACGCCGGGAATTCGCCGAAGAGTGCCGCAGCGCCAGGGAACTGCACGACCCGAAGGCGCTGACACAGGAAGACCTGGCCAGGCTGGTCCGCACCTCCAGAAGCACGATCTCCCGAGTGGAGAACTGTCAGGGAGCGATCCCGCCGGAGATTCCGCCACGGCTGGACGAGGTGTTCGGCACGGACGGGAAGTTCAAGCGGCTGCACGAGGAGGCAGTGGCGTCGTCATTTCCCACGCTTTACCGGCGACGTATGGCCATGGAGCGCGCCGCCGTAGCGATCCGGGAATGGTCTCCCACCCTCGTCCCGGGGTTGTTTCACACTGCCGACTACGCACGCTGCCTGTACAAGGGCGGCTTCCCGCGAGCCAGCGCGAAGGAAACCTCGGCGTTCGTGAACGACCGGCTGGCGAGGAAAGCCGTATTTGACGGAGACATGCCGCCGGACGTCCGTCTAGTGCTCTGTGAGTCCGTCCTGTACCGCCGATTCTGTCCTCCCGACGTCATGCGACGGCAGTTGAAAGCCCTGCTGGATGCCGGGGAACGGCCCACCGTCCGGGTGCAGGTCCTTCCCCTGGATGCCCCCGGCCACCTGTTCAGCGACTGGCCGGTGTCGCTCATCACCTCCCCAAACCACACCGTTTCCGTGTGTGTTGAGAACTTTCGCACCGCTGGCATCGTGGACGATCCGGACTATGTTCGAACAGCGCTCCGGACCTACGATGAACTGACCGGCGACGCCTTGTCCGCCCGGGAGAGCGCGCATCTGATCGCTGAGCAGATGGAGAAACTGACGTGAAGATCGGTCCCACTCGGTGGGTCAAGTCGAGCTACACCAGCGCGGAGGGCGGCAACTGCGTGGAGTGGTCACCCTCGACCGCCGAGGCGATGGGCATCGTCCCTGTCCGAGACAGCAAGGCCCCGGCAGGCCCCATCCTCACCTTCCCCGCCCACTCGTTTGCCATATTCATCGCGGGCGTCAAGGCCGACGCATTCTCACGCCACCAACAGTGAACGCAAACAAGGCCCCGACCGGCGGTCGCCGGTCGGGGCCTCATTGACACCCGAAGCATCAGCCCCCGAAGTGCCCCGAGTTGTGCTTCTCGGCATCCTGGCACTGGGCGATCCGCTTTTCGATCGCGCGGGCCTTCGCGCGCTCCTTGTTGGCCGCCTTGTGGTGGCCGCTCCGGTCCAGCTTGGCGGCCTTGGACTTGTGCTGGGCGGCTTCCTCGGCCATCTGGGAGATGCGGCAGGTGACCTGGCCGGCGAAGGCGGTCTGCGCGGGGACGGCCGCGAAGAGGACGCCGCCCGCGAGGGCGGTGGACACGGCAAGGCTGGTGAGACGTCGGCGCATGGAACTCCCCGTTCTGCCGACGGTTATGGCGCTCCGTCGGCTTGATCAACAACAGTCGATCACTGTATCCGAAGAGATCGGCATACCCGGACGCCAGTCACATCACCGCTTAGCCTCCAAAAGCCCGCCCTGTTCCACCAGTACGACCTCCACCCGCTTCTCCTCCAGAAAGCCGATCACCTCGTCGAAGAGGCTGTACACCGCGCCGTCGGGCGCCAGGCACCGGCCCACATTGCGGCGGGCCACGTCCGGGTGGTGCCAGCGGAGGGTGAAAGGGGCGGTGGCGCCGAAGCGGCCGTTGAGGCAGTCGGACAGGGCGTTGAGGCAGCCGCCGAAGTAGCCGCCGGGGCCGTTGATCGCTTCGCCGAGTGCGCAGTACAGGCCGACGTCGTCGGTGATGTAGCGGCCGTCGAGGTCGTAGACGCGGCCGGCCGGGCGGTCCGGGGTGTGACGGGAGAGGCGGCAGCCTCGCTCTCGCACGATGTCGAACCACTGCTCCCGTTCGCGGGCCGGGTAGGCCGCCCAGAGGTTGGGCTCGGTGGGCGGGCCGGTCAGCCAGCGGTACCAGACGGGGCGGGCCCAGACGGGAATCTGCGGGTAGGGGCCGTCGGTGAGGTCGATGTCGAGCAGGCCGTCGCCGAGGGAGGACGGGCGCCAGCCGGATATCTCGGGGGCGGATATCAGGCGGTCGGTCAGCCTCGCGCCGGTGCGGTCGAGGATCTGGAGTTCGGCTTCGTCCAGGCGCAGGGCGCGGCGGGTGCCCTGCGCCAGGGCTGCGGCGAGCGCTTCGCTCGGGGCACAGCCGAGGAGTTGGAAGGGCGGGCCGGACGGTTCGTCGTCCGGCGGGAGGATGATCGAGAGGTCCCGGCAGTGGCCGAGCCAGGTGCGTTCGTCGTGCAGGCTCATGCCCGCTTCGAGGTACGGGTCGTCCGGTTCCCCGTAGAAGTCCTCGACGCCGTCGAGGGTGATGTCCCAGCGGTCGGCGTCGGCGGCGCTGCGGCGGCTTCCGGTGACGCGTACGTCCACCAGGCGCCACGCGTCCAGCCCCTCGGAGCCTTCGGGACACCGGTCGTCCGCCTCGGGCCGCAGCCAGATGTCCCCGAGCCGGTCGGCCCCATCCCCGGTGCCCGCGGCGGCCCGCATCGCGTCGAGCAGGGGCCCGGCCGGGGCGCAGCCGAGGAGTTCGTACGAGCGGCGGGGCGGGTCGGCGTACAGGCCGGTGACGTCTGCGCAGACTCCCCAAGCGGCGTCGTCATCCGTGTTGACCAGCGCGTATGCCGGTATGTCGGTACGGGCGAGGCCGGGCGGCCAGTGGTGGGTCGGCTGATGGTTCAGCGGTGTTCCACTCCTGTGGTCATGGTCGCGCCCGGCCCCGTATGGCTCGGGCGTCAGCCGTGATCGTAGACAACCGTCACCGGCGCATGATCCGACCACCGCGTGTCATACGAAGCAGCACGCTCCACGAAGCCCTTGACCGCGCGGGTCGCGAGGCCAGGGGTGGCCATGTGGTAGTCGATGCGCCAGCCCGCGTCGTTGTCGAAGGCGCGGCCCCGGTAGGACCACCAGGAGTACGGGCCCTCGGTTTCCGGGTGGAGGGTGCGGATCACGTCCGCGTAGCCGCCGTCGTGCTCGTCGAGGACGCGGGTGAGCCAGGCGCGCTCCTCGGGGAGGAAACCGGCCTTCTTCTGGTTGGCCTTCCAGTTCTTCAGGTCGGCCTCCTGGTGGGCGATGTTCCAGTCGCCGCAGACCAGGACCTCGCGGCCGGACGCGGCGGCCCGCTCGCGCAGCGCGGCGAGGTAGGGCAGGAACTCGGCCATGAAGCGTTCCTTCTCGTCCTGCCGGTCCGTGCCCACGTCGCCGGAGGGGAGGTAGAGGCTGGCGACGGTCACGCCGGGCAGGTCGGCCTCGACGTACCGGCCGCTGGTGTCGAACTCCGCGGACCCGAATCCGACCTGTACGCGCTCGGGCTCGCGGCGCGTGTAGAGGGAGACGCCGGCCCGGCCCTTGGCCGCCGCGGGCGCGTGCACCGTGTGCCAGCCGTCGGGCTCGCGGGCCCCGGCGGGGAGCTGGTCCGGCTCGGCGCGTACTTCCTGGAGGCAGATCACATCGGCGTCCGTCTCCGCCAGCCACGGCAGGAAGCCCTTCTTGGCCGCGGCGCGCAGGCCGTTCACGTTCACGGTTGTCACAGTTAGCACTACTTGCTCCCTCATCGCGCTGGCGGCAGCGCAGCCTACGCGATGGCAGGGGGCCGGGACGATTCGGCGCTACGCACGCGGGTGCCCGGCGCGGAGAGCGCCGGGCACCCGGTGAGCGGCCCCCTGCCGTCAGTGGCAGATCGAGGAGGCCGGAGTCGCGTACAGGTCGCGGTAGCAGGTGGGCAGCCGGTCGCTGTCGGTCTTGTTGACCGCGGTGATCACGTACCTGCCGTCACGGTCGCCGAGCAACTGGTACGGCTTGTGGCCCCACCCGATCGTGCCGGGGTAGTCGAGATCCCCGTGGGTTTCGCCGTTCGTGCCGTCGTTGCCCGTGGTGTTGCCGAAGGTGACCGGCGGCGCGGGTTCGGCCGCGAGGGCGGTTCCGGTCAGGCCGGTGGCGGACAGCGAGAGTACGGCGGCGGCGGTGGCCAGCACAGGACGCAGACGCATGGCTTTCTCCTTCGGTTCAGCGTCAGTGGCGCAGCAGCCGTTCCCCGCCGCCGGCCCGGTCTGTCCGATTCCGTACCGACACACCCCCATCGGGTGCTTTGGCTCCGCCGAACCGCCGTATGCGAGGAGAGGGCGGGGAGGGAGTCCGGTAGAGGAGCGGAAGGGGCGAATCGGGGCCCCAGGGCGATCTCCGGTGCCGGTCCGACCCCATTCTCACCTGTGACTCTCGCCCCGGCGGCCGGACATCCGTACGATTCGGCGGATGGAGATCCGTCCCGTCCCCTACGACCACGCCGACGCCGTCGCCCTCGACCGGCTGGTGCAGCGGGAGTACGCGCAGCGGTACGGCGAGGGCGACATGACCCCGCTCGACCCGGCGATGTTCCGGCCGCCGCACGGCACGTACCTGCTCGCGTACGAGAACGGCCGCCCGCTGGCCACCGGCGGCTGGCGCTCCCAGGACGCCAACCCCGAGGGGTACGCGGACGGCGACGCCGAGATCAAGCGGATGTTCGTGGTCGAGGAGGCCCGCGGGCGCGGGCTGGCCCGCCGCATCCTGGCGGCCCTGGAGGCGGACGCCCGCGCGGCGGGCCGCACCCGCATGGTGCTGGAGACCGGCATCAAGCAGCCTGAGGCCCTGTCGCTGTACGCGTCCTGCGGCTACCGGCCGGTGCCGAAGTTCGGCCTGTATCGGACGTATGAGGACAGCCGGTGCATGGGGAAGGCGCTGGTGGGCGGCGGGATCGGGGCGCAGAGTGGTGCGGGGGTCCGGGAGGCCGGGAGCGGTGCTGGGGTGTAGGAGACCGTAGGGGCCATGGGGGTCGTGGGGGCCGTAGAGGTCATGGAGACCGTAGAGGAGGTTGGAGGCCGCAGGGGTCGTACGGGAAGCCGTACGAACCCTCAGCTCCCCTCCGCGATCGCCTCCTCCACGTACGTGCGGACCGCTGCTGCCGGGTAGCGGGCGGCCTGGCCGCCGATGTCGGCCAGTGCGGCGTCGACCGGGCCCCGGGACGGTTCGGAGACCTCGGCGAGCAGGACGGTGCTGCCCGGCGGGACCTCCGCCGCCAGGATGTCGACGGCCGCGTTGTCCGCGCTGGCCCGGCGGGCGTCGCGGGCGCCGCCGAGGAGGCCGCCGGCGCCGAAGCCGACCAGTACGCCGAGCGGGCCGCCCAGCAGGCCGACGAGACCGCCGACCAGGCCGCCGACGGCGAAGCCGCGGGCGGTGCCGGTGTGGTCCTCGCTGTCGGGGAAGGTGAGGTTGCCTTCGGCGTCCCGGGTGATCACGGTGGCCTCGCGCAGCATGATCCGGTGCTCCGCGTCCTCGTGGCGCAGTGCGTCCAGCGCGCGCCGCGCCGCGCCCTCACCGGCCTGGGTGAGGTCCATGAACAGCACGTTCTCGTCCATTGCGGCGACTCCAGCGGTCTGCTCGGAAAGGATCGGTCTCCAAGACGCCTCTCCGGACACGGGGCGTCCCACACCACTCTTGGGGCGGGCGGGGCGGGGCGCACGTCAGGGACGGTCGGAGGGGGTGCGGCCGTGGCCCCGGTTCTGGCCCCGGCCCCGGATCTGGCTTTGGTCCTGGTCCCGGCCCCGGTCCGTACCGTCACCGCCCGCCTTCTCCTCCGTACGCCCGGCCTCCGCCTCCGCCCCCACCCGCAACGCCCCGCTCAGATCCAAGGTCGCCTCCGCGCCGCCGCCCTCCGGGTTGGCGAACGTCAGGCGGGCGCCGAGCACCCGTGCCTGGCCGGAGGCGATGGTCAGGCCGAGGCCGAGCCCGTGGCCGTCCGAGCCGCCGCCCGTACGGAAGCGCTGCGGGCCGTGGGCGAGCAGCGCCTCGGGGAAGCCGGGGCCGCCGTCGCGTACACGCAGTACGCCGCGCTCGACCTCGACGGTCACCGGGGCGGCGCCGTGCCGCAGCGCGTTGCTGATCAGGTTGACGAGGATGCGCTCGACGCGGCGGGGGTCGGTCTCCACCAGGCCGTCGGAGAGCACGCGTACGTCCACGGCCCGGCGGGCGGCACCGTCGCCGTCCCCGCCCGAAAGGCCCGGCGCGGCCCCCGCCCCCATCGCGTCCACCGTCCGCCGCGCCAGCTCACCCAGCGCCCGCAGCTCCGTGTCGGCCTTCTCGGTGCGCGCGTCCAGGCGGGCCACTTCGAGTACGTCCTCCATCAGCCCCCGTACGTGCTGCGCCCGGTCCTGGACCAGCTCGGTGGGACGCGAGGGCGGCAGCAGACCGGCCGCCGCGACCAGCCCGGCGACGGGGGTGCGCAGTTCGTGGGCGATGTTGGCGGTCACGTCGCGCTCGGCCTGGAGGCGGGCGGCCAGCGCGTCGGCCATGGTGTTCACCGCGGTGGTCAGCTGGGCTATCTCGTCCTTGCCGCCCAGCGGCAGCCGCGCGGTCAGATCGCCCTCGGCGATCCGCTGGGCGGTGCCGGCCGAGGCGGTCAGCCGCCGCCCCAGCCGGTGGGCGACCAGCAGGCCGACCACGCAGCCCAGCGCGGTGCCCGCGATGCCGGCCATCCACAGCACGCGGTCCAGACTGCGCAGGGTCTCCTGCTCCCGTAGATACGGGCGTTTGAGGGCGATGACGTCGCCGTCCAGCTCGGTCGCGGCCCACAGGTGCGGCTTGGGACCGTCCGGTTCGAGGTAGACGCCGCGCTTGCCGTGCTGGACCGCGGCCTTCAGCGGGGCGGGGAGGTCCGGCGGGTTGATGATGGCCCGGCCGCTGTCCACGCCGGCCGCCCGGTCCTGCACCAGGCTCTGCAGCCGCCCGTCGATCGATTCGGCCGCCAGGTCGAACTGGGCGTCCACGGTCCGGTTGTGTACGAGTACGCCGATGAGCACCGCGACCACGGCGGCCGTGGCGGCGATGGCTATGCCGATCTTCGCGCGCAACCCCATGACGGCCTAGAACTCCGGGGTGTGCAGGCTGACCCTGCCCAGCTCGGCGGCCTTCTCCGGCGGCAGGCGGTCGGAGACGAGCGTGGCGCGCGAGTAGAACGCCACCCGGTCCCGTCCCTCCTGCCTGGTCAGCCCGCTGAGCGTGACCTTGACCGGGTACGGCTGGTTCTCGCAGTCGGGTCGGCACCAGCCGCCGCTCAGTCCGCCGGTGGCCTCGGCGGTCGTCTCGCCCCAGTGCAGCCAGCGCAGGCCGGTCAGGCTGACCGACTCCTTGAGGACGAAGGAGGCCGGGCGCTGCAACGGCCGGCGCGCCGCGTCGGAGACGTACACCGGGTCGGTGACCTGGGCCGGGCCGCTCGGCGGCGAGGGGGACACGGCGGGGCCCGCCACCCGCAGGCCGCGCGGGTCGGAGCAGCCGGACAGCAGCGCGGCCGCGGTGAACGCGGCGGCGCAGGCGGTCGCGGTGAGTGAGCGCACGAGATCCTCGGTGTCCGTTAATGGGCTTTTACGACAAAGGTATCCGTCTCCGCCCAGATTGCCCCCACGCTAAGCAGCCCATTTCACGGCGCCCGCACGGCCGTGTAACAGCGGCCCATCGTTGGCCGCGTGCCCGGGCACTGTCCGCCGCATGCCCGCCACTGTCCACGGTGCACGGTCCGGCCTCGGCCATCCACCCACCGGGCCCCACCCGCCCCCTGATTCCTCGCCCGGCACTCCCCGCATGCCCACCCCTGGCACCTCGCCGCGCACTCCCCCATGCCCGCCCCCGGCACCCCGCTTGACCCTCACCCCACGTCAGGCCACAGCCTTGCCCCGTACGGCGCGGGCCGTACGGCGGCCCGCGGGCCGTGGCACGGAAGAAGGCGGTTCCATGGCGTACTCGGTCGGGCAGGTCTCGGGCTTTGCGGGCATCACGGTCCGCACCCTCCACCACTACGACAGGACCGGCCTGCTCTCCCCCAGTGCCCGCAGCCCCGCCGGCTACCGCCTCTACAGCGACGCCGACCTGGCCCGCCTCCAGCAGATCCTCTTCTACCGGCAGCTCGGCTTCGCCCTCGACGAGATCGCCGCCATCCTCCGCGACCCGCAGGCCAACGCCCTGGACCACCTGCGCGCCCGGCACCGCCTGCTCACCGAGCGGATCGGCGAGCTGCAGCGGCTGGTCGAGGTCGCCGAGCGGGCCATGGAGGTGCAGCGTACGGGGGTGGAGCTGACACCCGAGGAGCGCTTCGAGGTCTTCGGCGAGGTCGCCTTCGACCTCAGTTACGCCACCGAGGCACATCTCAAGTGGCAGCACAGTGAGGGCCACCAGCACTCCATGGCACGTGCCGCCGCGCACACCAAGGAGGACTGGGCACTGATCATGGCCGAGGCCGGCGCGTGGCGGCACCGGCTGCTCGCCGCGTTCGACGCCGGGGAGGCCGCCGACGGCGATCCGGCCATGGACCTGGCCGAGGAGCACCGGGCGCACATCACCCGCTGGTTCACACCGTGCCCCACCGACATGCACTGCCGCATCGCCGAGGACTTCGCCACCGACGCACGGGCCTTCGCCCTGGTCGTCCCGCCGTCCCAGCAGCGGCCGGGCCTCGCCGCCTACCTGCGGACGGCGGTGCTCGCCAACGCGGTACGCCAGACCGCCGGCCCCGCACAGGCCGACCACGCACGGACCGGTCCCGCACAGACCGGTCCCACACAGGCCGCCCCCTCCGCCACCCCGGAGCAGTCATGAAGATCCTCATCGCGGCGGCCGGTTCGTACGGCGACATCGCCCCGTACACCGGTCTCGGCGCCCGCCTCCGGGAGGCCGGGCACACCGTCGCCCTCGCCGCCGACGCCTCGTACGCGCAGCCCGTACGGGCCGCCGGGCTGGAGTTCCGGGCACTGCCCGCCGATCCCAGGAGAGAAGGGAGCGGAGCCCCCGGCGGAAAGCGGGAACTGATGCGCCGGGCCGCCGCCTTCGTCCGCGAGCTCGGTCCTGGCATCGCCGGTGCGGCCACCCCCGGCACCGACCTGCTGCTCCTGTCCGCGACCACCGCCCCGCTCGGCCGCCATGTCGCCGAAGCCCTGGGCATCCCCTCGCTGGACCTCCCCCTCCAGCCGAACGCCCCCACCGGCGCCTTCCCGCCCGTCGTCACGGGCACCCGCTCGCTCGGCCGCTGGGGCAACCGCGCCGCGGGCCGTCTCTCCCTGCGGATCGTGGACCGCCTGTACGCGGACGGGGTACGGGACCTGCGCGCGCAGCTCGGCCTGCCACCCGCCTCGGCGCGCGCGGTACGCCGGCTCCGGAACGCGGACAGCCGCCCGGTTCTGCACGGTGTCAGCCCGGCGCTCGTCTCCCGGCCCGCCGACTGGCGCCCCGGCCTGGAACTGGTCGGCAACTGGTGGCCGTACACCGCGCCGGACGCCGCCCTCCCGCCCGAACTGGAGGACTTCCTCGCGGCCGGTCCGCCGCCCGTCTTCGTCGGATTCGGAAGCATGGCGGCAGGCGCCCGGGACGGCGGGGGCTCCGAACGGCTCGCCGCGACCGTCGTCGGCGCCCTGCGCCGCGCCGGGGTCCGGGGCGTGATCCAGTCCGGCTGGGCGGGACTGACCGGCCCGGCGAACGGCGCCGGCATCCTGACCGTCGGCGAGGTCCCGCACGCCCTGCTCTTCCCGCGTACCGCCGCCGTGGTGCACCACGCGGGCGCGGGCACGACGGCCGCCGCGCTGCGGGCCGGGGTCCCGGCGGTCCCGGTCCCGGTCACCGCCGACCAGCCGTTCTGGGCCGCCCGGCTGGCCGCGGTGGGCGCCGGTACGGACGCGGTGCCGTTCCGCTCCCTGGTGGCGGAAGGCGCCGTGGAGCGCTTGGCCGAGGCCATCGGGCGCGCCGTACGGGAGCCTTCGTACCGCGATGCCGCCACCGCCGTCGCGCGGCGCATGGAGGCGGAGGACGGTGCGGGGGAAGTGGTCAAGGCGGTGGAGAGCCTGGTGTGAGAAGGGGCGGGCCGAAACCTTCAACGGCCCGCCCCTGCCCTCGCCCTCCTCAGCCCTCCGCTCCCCGCACCAGCCGTACGGTCACGACCTGGAACGGCCGCAGCGTCAGCGCCACCCGTCCGTCCCGCACCTCGCCGACCGCCGAACCCTCCATCGCCCGTTCCAGCAGGTCCGTCTCGACCGCTTCCGCCACCGGGAACCCGGCCGTCAGCGTCGCCGACGCCCGCCCGCCGTGCGACTCGTACAGCCGGACCACGACATCGCCGCTACGGTCCTCGGCCAGCTTCACGGCCTCGGCCACCACCGCGTCGTTGTCCACGCCGACCAGCGGCGCGACCGGGCCGCCGCCCCGCACCGTGCGCTCCGGCAGGTTGATCCAGTGGCCCTCGCGCACCGCGTCCGCGATGTCCGCGCCGGGGGCCAGCGCGCAGCGCAGCCGGTGGAGGCCCTGGTCGGTCTCCGGGTCCGGGTAGCGGGGCGCGCGGAGCAGGGACAGCCGTACGGTCGTGGTCTGGCCGCCGTCCGGGCGGATGTCGCGGGTCACGTCGTGCCCGTACGTGGAGTCGTTGACCAGCGCCGCGCCCCAGCCGGGCTCCTCGACCTGGATCCAGCGGTGGGCGCAGATCTCGAACTTGGCGGCCTCCCACGACGTGTTGGTGTGGGTGGCGCGGAAGACGTGCCCGAACTGGGTCTCGGACGCGGACCGGTCGGCCTTCACGTCCAGCGGGAAGGCGGCCTTGAGGAACGTCTCGGTCTCCCGCCAGTCCACCTCGGTGTCGATGTCCAGCACCTTGGCGCCCGCCCGCAGCGTGAGCGTCTGCTCGACGGTGGAGCCGTGACCGAAGGAGCGGGCGACCTTGATCCGCACCTCTTCCGGACCGGCTTCGGTGACCGTCAGCTCGTCGACGGACACCAGGTCGGTGACGTTGTGGCGGTAGAACTCGTCCACGTCCCAGGCGTCCCACATGTTGGGGAAGTCCGGGTGGATCTGGAGGAGGTTGGCCGCCGCGCCCGGTGCCACGGCCTCCCGTTCGGCCTCGATGTCATATGCCGACACGACCAGCCCGCGTGCGTCGATGTCGATGCGCAGCCGGTCGTTGGCGAGGCGGTAGCCGCCGGTGGCCCGGCCGTCCACGGTCAGCGGCTCGACGGTGACCGGGCGTACGGCGACGGGCGTGCCGCCCTGGCCGGGCGCGGGCTCCGCGCCGCCCGCCGGGACGCCGCCGCGCGCGTGCGGCGCGGCGTTGAAGACGATCTCCTGGTCCCCCGGGCCCGCCAGCGCGGTCTGCGCGGCGACGACGATCGCGGTCAGTTCCCCGCGGACCCGCGCGTACGTATCGCGGGCCTCCCGGTGCACCCAGGCGATCGACGAGCCGGGCAGGATGTCGTGGAACTGGTGCAGCAGCACCGTCTTCCAGATCCGCTCCAGCTCCTCGTACGGGTACGCGTAGCCCGGTACCCGTACGGCGGCCGTGGCGGCCCACAGCTCGGCCTCGCGCAGCAGCGACTCGCTGTGCCGGTTGCCCTGCTTGGTCTTGGCCTGGGAGGTGTATGTACCGCGGTGCAGCTCCAGGTACAGCTCGCCCGCCCACACCGGCGCGTCCGGGTACTCCGCGTGCGCCTTCTCGAAGAACGCCTCGGGCTTCTCGATCTCGACCCGCGGCGAGCCCTCCAGGTCGCGCAGCCGGGCGGCGCGCGCCAGCATCTCGCGGGTGGCGCCGCCGCCCCCGTCACCCCAGCCGAAGGGCGCGAGCGACCGTGAACCGCGGCCTTTCTCACGGTAGTTGCGGGCGGCGTGCGCCATCTCCTTGCCGCCGAGGTCGGAGTTGTACGTATCGACCGGCGGGAAGTGGGTGAAGACGCGGGTGCCGTCGATGCCCTCCCACCAGAAGGTGTGGTGCGGGAAGCGGTTGACCTGGCTCCAGGAGATCTTCTGCGTCAGGAACCAGTCGGCGCCGGACAGCTTGACCAGCTGCGGCATGGCCGCGGTGTAGCCGAAGGAGTCCGGCAGCCACACCTCCTTGGTCTCGATGCCGAACTCGTCCAGGAAGAACTTCTTCCCGTACAGGAACTGCCGGGCCATCGCCTCGCCGCCGACCATGTTGGTGTCCGACTCCACCCACATGCCGCCGACCGGCACGAACTGCCCCGCCTCGATCTTCGCCTTCACCTTGGCGAACACCTCGGGCCGGTGCTCCTTGATCCAGGCCAGCTGCTGCGCCTGCGACATCGCGAAGACGAACTCGGGGTGCGCGTCCATCAGGTTGACCATGTTCGAGGACGTACGGGCCACCTTGCGGACCGTCTCGCGCAGCGGCCACAGCCAGGCGGAGTCGATGTGCGCGTGGCCGACCGCGCTGATCCGGTGCGCCGAGGCGTGCGCCGGGGACGCCAGCACATCCGCGAGCTGCGCGCGGGCCCGCGCGGCCGTACCGGGGATGTCCTTCAGGTCCACCGCGTCCAGGGCGCGTTCGACGGCGCGCAGGATGCCGTGCCGCCGCGCGTCGGTCACGTCCAGCTCCGGCATCAGGCCGCCCAGCACCTCCAGGTCCTGGACCAGCTCCCAGACCTCGGTCTCGAAGACGACGAGGTCCATCCGCCGCACCCGGTACAGCGGCGCGTGGCTCGCGGTGAGCCGGTCGCCCTCATAGGTGGGCCGGTGATCCGCCAGTACGGGATTGGAGGCCGCCTCCACGTACAGCTCGACCTCCTCCCCGCCGGCCGCCGGATCGGCGACGCGCACCCAGTCGTTGCGCGGGTTGAGGCCCTTCACGGCCTCGCCGTCCCGGCGGTAGACCAGGCCCTCGCACTGGAAGCCCGGCATGTTCGCCTCGAAGCCCAGGTCCAGTACGGCCTCGACGGTGCGCCCGGCCCAGTCCGCCGGGATCTGCCCGGTCACCCGGAACCAGGTGGTGCCCCAGGCGGGCCCCCACGCCTCCCCGGCCTTCGTCGGCTCGTAGTCGGCGGCCAGGCCCTCGGCGGGCGGCACCGGTTCGCCCGGCGCCTCCCAGCGCTCGATCGTCAGCGGCACGGACCGGCTGCGGACGGCGGGCTTGATGCGGTCGGTCAGGACGCGGCGCAGGCGGTGTTCGACGATGCTGCGGTCGTCGTGCATGGGGGCGGCTCCGGTGGGTGCGAGGCGGGTACGGGACGGGTACGGGATGACGTGGCTGTGGGTGGGGTACTGCGGGGTTTCTGCCCGGTGTGCGGGCGGCCTACCAGGTGAATACGGACGCGGCGAGGAAGCGGCGCTTGCCGTCGGGGAGGAGTTGGTGGATTTCGTAGTGGCGTACGCGCGCGCCCATACCGGACGGCTTCCCCATGAGGCGGTGTTCGGCCGTGCCGCCACCTGTGACGCGCGACGTTGTGACCTTCAGGCTGCGCCGCACCGCGCCCGGGTCGGGCTCGCGGCCCTCGGGGAAGCTGTCGGGGAACCAGTGAGAGGCGTGGGGCTGGAGGGAGCCGGCGTGCGCGCGGGAAGCGGTCGCGCGGGAAACGGTCGCGGCGGATGCGTCCGGTCGTACGGCCGCTCCGGCGCCGGCCGCCGTCAGCGGGAGCGCCAGGCCGGCTCCGGCGGCTGCGGCATCGGCCACCAGGCCGCGGCGGGACGTTCTGTGCTGGGGCACCCCATGCTCGGGTATTCCGTGCTTGGTGCCCTGCCCGCCGTCACGTCGTACGTCACGTCTCGCGCCCACTGCGTCTTCCACCTCTCGGCCTGTCACCTGGTCGTGTCGTCCGGTCGTGTCGCCTGGTTCTGGTACTGGTGCCCGGCCCCGGCGCGCCGGTCGTCACCGCGCCCGTACCGCTCCGCTCCTCACTTCACGTCCGAGGGCCGCACCACCTCCGTGATCCCCCGGCTCTCCAGGTACACGGCGTCCTGTACCCGGCCCGCCAGGACGGCCGCGGCCCGTATGCCCTGGTCGGCCAGCCGTACCCACGCCTCGAAGAAGGGGCCGCCCGGCGCGCACACCGACCGGTGCGGGGCCGTGGCCTCCTCCCCCGCGTCCAGGACGAGCGCGGTCGTCCGGCGCACCGGCCGGGGCGGCTCGGCCCGCAGCCGGGCCGCCGCCTCGGCCAGCGCCCGGCCCGCCGGCTTGACCTCGCCGTGCGAGGTGAGCAGCCCGAGCCCGTACTCCAGCTCGGGGAAGTCCGCCAGCTCCCGCGACACGTCGTGCGAGCACCACCACGTGATGCCGGAAAGCCGTTCGCAGGTCAGGGCATTGCCGACGGTCGCGGTGGCGAACGCGGCGGCGTGCTCGGGCGGGACGAGCGGGGCGGGGGCGCCCACCTCCTGGAGCCAGACCGGCCGCGCCGGGTCGTCCGCCCAGGCCGTGGCCAGCTCGATCAGGTACTCGGCCAGCCGTACCGTGGCGGTCCCCTCGTACCCGTGCCGCTGGGCAGTACCGTTGAAGACCCACGAGTGGATGGTGGTGGCCCGCCCGAGCCGCGCGGCCTGCGCGGGCGTGAAGGGGTGGCCGTCCTGGAACCACACCGCGTCGTACTCGGCGTGGGTGTGCAGCCGCCCCGGCGCGGCCCGCTCGCAGACCTCCAGCAGCCGTGTCAGCCACTGCCCGGCCTCCTCGTACGTACACGGGTCGGGGTCCGGGTGCGGCGGTCCGGAGAACTGGTTGACCTCGTTGCCCAGCGTCATACCCAGGAAGTTGGGACGTTCGGCAAGTGCCGAGGCGAGCGACTCCAGATAGCGGGCCGCGCCGTCGACGGCGTCCGGGTCGGTGAACAGGTTGCGCCGGTGCCAGGTGCGCAGCCAGGACGGTACGAAGTCGAAGCTGGACAGGTGGCCTTGGAGCGCGTCCACCGCGACGTCGAGGCCGCACTGTGCGGCGGCGTCCACCAGCTGGCCGAGCTGTTCGACGGCGCGCGGGCGGACGAGGGAACGGTTGGGCTGGAAGACCGGCCAGAGGGCGAAGACACGGACGTGGTCCAGGCCGAGCGCGGCGAGCGCGTCCAGGTCGCGGCATACGTCGTCGAGATCGAAGTCGAGCCAGTGGTGGAACCAGCCGGTACGGGGCGTGTAGTTGGCGCCCATACGGGGCACCGCGTCCGGGCCGGTGGGCCAGAGGGGCAACGGACTGGAGACCGTACCGACAGGCGTCGTCACATCGCTCCCCTTCACTTTTCCCCTCATGCCGTCCCTCACGTCGTCCTTCACGTCTTGCCTCACGCCTTCCCTCACGTCTTCAGCGCTCCCTCGCCCACGCCGCGGAAGAAGTACCGCTGGAGGGCGAAGAACAGCGCCATCATCGGGATCAACGCGGCCATCGCCCCCGCCGCGATGAGCCGCTGGTCGTTGACCGTGGTGGCTCCGGCGAGCGATTTCAGACCGAGTTGCAGCGTGTAGTGATCGCTGTTGGTCAGTACGATCAGCGGCCACAGGAAGTCGTCCCAGGCGCCCATGAAGCTGGTCAGACAGACCACCGCCAGCGCGCCCTTCGCGGCCGGCACGAACACCCGCGTGAAGCGCTGCCACTCGTTGGCCCCGTCCAGGACGGCGGCCTCCTCCACCTCCTTCGGTACGGCGAGGAAGGCGGCCCGCATGATCATCAGGTTGAGCACGGAGACGGCGCCGGGCAGCCACACCCCGATGAGCGTGTCCACCAGGCCCATCGACCGCACCGTGAGGAACATCGAGATCATCACGGACTCGAACGGGAACATCAGCGTCGCGACCAGCACCGTGAAGACCGTCCGCCGCCCGCGCCACCCGGCCCGGGACAGCGCGTAGCCGCCCATCGCGGCGAACACGCAGTTCGAGGTGACGGCCAGGGCGGCGACGATCAGCGTGTTGCCGACGTACTGGATCAGGGGAAACGATTCGGCGACGCGTACGTAGTTGTCGAGCGTCGGCTGACTGGGCAGCACGCCTCCGTAGACGTTCTCCCCACGGCCCTTCAGCGAGGTCAGGAACTGCCAGGCGATGGGGCCCAGCATCACCACCAGCATGAGGCAGAGGGTGAGGTAGCGGCCGGTGAGGCCGAGGGCTGCTTTGCGGCTGCGGCCGCGGCCGGCGCCGGGGGAGCGCCGAGCTCGCCGTACACCGGGCGAGGACAGAGCGGTCACCTCTCGTCTCCCTTCGACAGCCGGTGCCCCAGCAGGCTGAACACCAGCGTCAGCAGGAACAGCAGGATCGAGATGGCCGCCGCGTAACCCGTCTCCCCGGCGAAGCCCAGCCCGACCTGGCGGATCAGGAACGGCAGCGTCCGGGCGCCGCCGCCGGGCCCGCCGCTCTCCCCGCCGAGGATGTAGATCTCGGTGAACACGCGCAGCGCCGAGATCGCCGACAGCGTTCCGACCAGCAGCATCATCGGCTTCACGCTGGGGATGGTGATGCTGAAGAAGCGGCGTACGGCCCCCGCGCCGTCGAGCGCGGCCGCCTCGTACAGCGACGTGGGTACGTTCCCCAGCGCCGCGAGGTAGAAGACCATGTAGTAGCCGAGGCCCTTCCAGATCGTGACGATCATGGCGGAGACCAGCAGCATCGTGGAGTCGGTCAGAAACGGAACCGGCCCGGAGATCAAGTGCAGCTTCTCGAACACGGTGTTGACCAGTCCGTCACTGCGCAGCACCCACTGCCAGATCAGCCCGACCACGACCGCCGAGGCGATGACGGGCGTGTAGAAGGCGGAACGGAAGAAGCCGATCCCGGGAATCTTGCGCTGGACGAGGACGGCCAGCGCCAGCGGCAACAGCACCAGACAGGGCACGACCACGGCCAGGTAGACGACGCTGTTGACCGTCGCCGTCCAGAAGTCGGGATCACCGAGCGCCCGCCCGTAGTTCTCCAGCCCGACAAACCGCCCGCCCTTGAGGATCTGCGCATCGGTCAACGACAGGATGACGGTATTGACGAACGGCCAGAGGCTGAACAGCACCACCATGACCAGTCCGGGGAGGAGAAAGAGGTACGGGGTCCACCAGCGGCGGTGGGGGAGGCCGGGGTCGGCGTCGGTGGTCTTGGTGCGGGAGGTGGGGGCGGGCGGCATCGTGGGGGCGGTGGAGGCTGCGGGCGCGGTGGGTGTCGCGTGCGTCGACGAGGGGGTCGGGACGCGTGGGGCGCCCACCGGCACTGCCCGCTGCCGCCGCACAGCCTCACCCATGTCCGTACGCCCGGCGCGTGTCGCATCCGCATGCCCGGTGCGCGCCCCATCCGCACGCTCGGTATGAGCCATCGCCCATCACTGTCGCTTCTTCTGCTGCGCGAGGATCTTGTTTGCCGCTTCCTGCGCGTTCTTGACCGCGGCCGTCGCGTCCTCTTCCCCCCTGATCCCCTTCTGCATCTCCCGCACCACCGCGTCACCGACCTGCGTGGTCCACTCCACGGGCGTATTGGCGTCCAGCTGCGCCGACTTCAGCTCCTCGGCGCCGACAGTGCGCGCCATCGTCTCGGGATCCTTGCCGTCGCCCTGGTCCGCGAAGTACGGGTCAGCCAGACCCTTCGCGTTCGACGGGTAGATCGTCACCTGCTTCGAGAACGCGACCTGGTTGGGCCCGTTGGTCACCCACTTCGCGAACTCCGCCGCCGCGTCCGGGTGCTTGGTGTCCTTGCGTATGCCCAGCGACTGCGTGTAGATCCCGATGTGCCCGAGCTTCCCCGTCACGGCCTTCGCGACCTGCGTCTTCCCGTACGCCGCCGGGGAGTTGCGCTTCACGTCCTTGAGGATGCCGGGGGACCCGGGGCCGAACACCAGCTTCCCGGCCCCGTAGAGCTGCGCGAGATCGTCGGCCTTGGTCAGCGACTCCTTCGGCATCGCCCCCATTGCGTACAGCTTCTTCATCCGCTGCACCCACTCGACGGCCTTCGGCGTGTCGAAGACGAACGCGTTCTTCTCCTTGTTCAGGACCGGCACGCCCATCTTCTGCCAGTCCCCGGGCAGCCGCCCCTTCGGGTCCGCCATGAACGCCGTGTACCGGCCGCCCGAGGCGCCCGCGATCCGCTCCGCGTAGTCGAAGAACTGCTCCACGCTGGTCGGCGGCTTGTTCACGTCCAGCCCGGCGTCGGCGAAGAGTTCCTTGTTGTACGTGAGGATCTCGGGCGTCACATACCAGGGGTACGCGTACACCCCGTCCCCCTTGCCCGGCAGCTTGTACTGGTCCCAGGCGCCGGGTACGTACTCCTTCGCGGCCTTCGGGTCCAGCTCGGCGACGTCCGCGAGCATGCCCCGGTCGCCGAGCAGCTGGAACGAGTCGGTGTTCAGGTTGACCACGTCCGGCAGCCCGCCGGCCTGCGCGTCGGCGACGAGCTTCTCGTTGTAGCCGTCGCCCGGCACGTCCTCCCAGGTCACTTTCACGTCCGGGTACTTCTTCTCGAACGCGTCGATGACGCCCTGCACGTACGCGGTGAAGTTCGGCTTGAGCTGCAACGTACGGAAGGTGATCTGGCCGGACACCTTGCCGGTCCGCTTCGGCTGCCCCTCCGCGGCCGACCCCTCGCCACCCCCGACGCCGCAGGCGGCCGTGACGGACACCAAGGCGACGGTCAGCGCGGCGGCCAGGGCGGGGCGGAGGGCGCGGGGGGCGCGGCTGCTGCGGGTGTCTCGGGGGACGGGGGCATTACGGGTGTCACGACCGGAACATATGGGGCCCAAGTGTCTGCACGTCATGGTCACTCCTGCGTCGGGGAAACGCTTCTGCCCGGGAAGCACGTCCGCGACGCAGAGCGCTCCCACGGAGGAATACCGCGAGGAAACAGCAAAGAAGACGGTGAAGAAGACAGCGAAGAACCACGCACGGTCCGGCACACGACCGGCCGCGCCGCCGGATGGCGATGCCAACGTTGTCGTCCGCCTACGCTCCCGTCAATGCACAACCCCCAACTTCGCCCCGGACACCCCTACTTCCCGTCTGCCCTACACAACCCGCCCCGCTTACCAGTCCCGCCCGGCCACCATCCCCACCTGCACTAATGCGCTAAAGCCAAGCCCACCGGAACCTGTCGTCTCAATTCCATAACAAAGCCCGCGACTTCGGCTCTCGCCGCACCTTCCGCACAGCGATTGACTTCCCCCCGACCCGCCGTGATCCTGAACGCGCTAAAGCGCTTTAGCAGTACGGACTAATGCGCTTTAGCCACGCCCCTCCACCGCCCCCACGGCGGCCGACCGATCAACCAACCCACCCCCGGGCCGCCCAGGCCAACCGGAGGAGCTGACGCGCGACATGACCACCGGCACTGGCACCGGCACCGGCTCTCCGGCCGCGGACGCCGACGGCCCCCGCCCCAGCAGCCCCCGCCT